>CAZLCT010000125.1:0-6571 GCA_964558015.1 uncultured bacterium
GGATAAAGTGATTTCGTTTACTAAAGATTCAAGTAATTTTTTAAATGAAGTTAATATAAAACCCGGAAGTTACTTAGGATCAACTGATGCACCTATGTTTAATATAAATTCAGATAACAGAACGGTTCCAAATATTATAAATGTTATTACAAACACAAATGATGTTCTTAATACAATATTCAATGATGAAATCGTACCAGATACGACTAAGGATGGATTTAAGGATGATTTGATTAATACTATTTCTGAAAGCAATATTGTGAGTCCTAATCAAAAACAGATTTACCTTGAATGGGGTCTTCAGGTGAATTTCCATCCTAGTACACAAAGCAAGGTTTCGTTAGATAAATTTAAACTATCTACGCAATTAGCTAATTATTCAGGACCAATGGTTTCTTTTTATAGCAGCACTCGAGACGACAAAGGATTTATACAAAGGGCATATGAGTCAATAGAAAATTCTAATAAACAGGCAGTTAATATGACTGCTTGATTAAATACAAATAAGGGGAGGTGATAAGTGAAATAATAAATGGTAAATGTTTTTAAAAAAACTTATTTATTGAAAATAACAATAAATTTTAAAATAATATTTAACATTAAACAAGGAGGATGAAATGATTACGTCAGTAGGAGGTATTGTTGACACAACGAAAAATCAGTTGCAAACAGAACTTTGGGAAACGTTTTTTGCAGGAAATACATCATTCAAAAATAGTCTGCGTGGTAAAGTGGAAACGGAGGTATCAAAAGTTGACAATAGCAAACTAAATGATCTTTTATCGATTAAGACTACATCATTGGGCCATGATGCACATAAAAATAGTGCCTTTGCGCAAAGCATTCAAAGCTTTTATGGGGATGCATTTGGATATGAATATTCGTCTCAGTTTGTTGATATGTACACATAACGAATACTCATATGTTATTGTTTATTATAGTTTTTATTGTGAAGGGAGGTAAATCATGTCAATATCAGAGATAAACGCAACTAAATTTATATCAATGCCGGATTTTTTTAGTAAATTATTAGGCGGACGTATTTCAGATCATTTCCAAGATGATTGCCCGTTTAAAAATCAACAGGGAAATGCTTTTATTCAGGGGATAAATGGAAATACTTCGTTTACTGAAGGGATAAGCATTGATGGGGCTGGAAATAAAATAGATACAACTGCGTAGTATTAAAATAAATTAATTAAGAAGGTGCCATATGAAACGGAAACGAAATATAGGAAGCGATAATTTTATCAAAAAGACTTTATTTAGTCACATTCAGGATGAATTAAGAAATCTTGCTCCTGAAGAATTAAAAAAGTTAAGAGAAGACAGTGAGAAAAATGCTCTTTTGGTTGAAGAAATAAAAAGAAGCATAAATGTCAAAAGAGAGGGATGAAAGATTATTTTTTGTTGATAACGTATATGGCAGGGGTTATCATATAATGGTTTTTTAAAAAAGGATGAGATTAAATTATGGATAAAATAGATGTCCAAGAGACATGGCGTATTTTTAAAATAATGTCAGAGTTTGTTGATGGATTTGAAATTCTTCCGAATTATCAGCCGGCCGTGACTATATTTGGCTCTGCTAAAACTAAACCAGGGAGCATGTATTATAAATTAGCAGAAAAGACAGCAGGTTTATTGGTAAATAGTGGTTTTTCTATAATTACAGGCGGTGGGCCTGGAATTATGGAAGCAGCAAATAAAGGAGCAAAACGAGCTGGTGGAAAGTCGGTTGGATTAAACATTCAACTCCCTTCTGAACAGAAACCAAATAGGTTTATTACAACCCTGCTTAGTTTCAGGTATTTTTTTTGTAGGAAAGTTATGTTTGCAAAATACTCTACGGCATTTGTAATATTTCCGGGTGGGTTTGGTACTTTGGATGAATTTTTTGAAAATGTTACTCTTGTTCAGACAAATAGGATTGAAAAATTTCCAATTATTCTGGTTGGCAGGAAATATTGGCAAGGATTAATGCATTGGCTTAATCATACTGTACTAGCTGCAGGGAATATAAGCAAGAAAGATTTATTTATTTTTTGTATTGTTGATGATGTTCAAGAAATTGATAGAATTATTAAAAAATTTTATCATATGAATGGGTATAAAAGTACAAGAAAAACGAAAAAGACATGAATTATAAGACAAAATATTTCATATTCATTAGGTTTTATAGTGTTAACTTATTAATGATATCTGTATTCCTTTGTATGAGCATTGTTTTTTGTAAGCAAACATATGCTCGGGCAGCCTCGAGCAGACAGGAATTTTATAATAAGATACAGGAAGATAGAGAAAATTTTAAATTGTTTCTTAAAGAGCTTGAGAGTTTTAAAAAACAAGATAATTTAGATGGTATATCGGATAAAAAAATAGATATATTTTTAGTTATGGAAAATATTTTGAAACAAAAGCGACAACTATTTCAGGCAAAAGTAAATGAATTACAACTTAAATATGAGAAAGAAATGAATAACGGCAGTGATATGGAAAAGATGGATACTGTTCATAATCAAATGAAGGCCTATGAATTAATTATTGAAAAGATATCAAACTTTATAAAGAAGTATAATTTAAGAAGGAAACTGATTTTTGAAGAGAAAATAAAACGTCATACAAAAGTGATTTCAAGAATCGAAAATGAAAAAAAGAAAAAAGATATAGTGACGTTACTTCTTCCTTTGGTAGCAAAGAGGGATAATCTAATTAAAAGCGGTGCAAGTCCCAGCGAGATTTATGCTGTTAAGAAGGAGATAAAATTATTGAAAGAAGATTATATTGTTCTTGGAGAGGAAATAGGAATTAGTGAAAATGAAAGTTTAAACGAGCTGGCTGAGATTTTGTCTGTTGTCGATGAATCATTTGATAAAGAAAGTGAAAGACGTAAAAATATCCCGGACGGATACAAATATAGAAAACAGGAACGTGTTATTGACAGAGGTATAGAATATAAGAGACTTAATGAAAAAAGTTCATCCGTAAGACGTATTTATGATGAAGAGGGAATGAAAAAAGATCAGAGACTTGATGCAATTCGTATAGAGCATGATAAAGCCGCAAAAACAATTTTAGGTAAATAGGTGATAAGGATATTACAAAGGGGATAAATTATGGATATAGCAACCATTATTGGGATTATAGCAGGTGTGGTTTTAATTGTATCAGCCATTATTATGGGAGGTGGCGGGGCGACTTTTATTAATTTGCCGTCATTTATGATAACTGTTGGCGGAATGATTTGTGCTACATTTATAAATTTTCCGATGAGTAAGTTGTTACTTACAGGAAAAGTAGTTAAAAATGTTATTATGCACAAGCTTCCTTCGCCTGATGATGTGATACAACAAATTGTTTCATTTATTCGTATTGCACATAAAGACGGCCTATTGATGCTAGATAATTATCTTGATTCAATTGATTACTTCTTTTTTAGAAAAGGGGTTCGTCTTGCAATTGATGGTGTTTCATCCGAAGTCATAGCAGATATTCTTAATAAAGAACTAGTTATTTCAATTGAGCGTCATAAAGTGGGACATAAAATATTAACTGCTATGGGTACTTTTGCTCCGGCCTTCGGAATGATCGGAACATTGATCGGGCTCATTCAAATGCTTCGGACATTAGAGGATCCTTCTAATATTGGATCGGGCATGGCAGTTGCTCTTTTGACTACATTTTATGGAGCTCTTTTGGCAAATTTAATATTTTTGCCAATGGCAGGAAAATTAAAAGAAAGAACCGAAGAAGAAAAGCTTCTCCGTATGCTAATAATAGAGGGTGTTGCTGCAATTCAATCTGACGAAAGTCCCCGGATTATTGAAGAGCGCCTGCTTATATTTCTTAATCCCATAGAGCGGGAGCAGTTTATGTATAAAACCAAAGGAAAGGCATATGTTCCATAATAACATTTCTTTATTTGATGGGAATGATTATACTGAAGAAGGGAAATTTGGGTGGATTATTACGTTTGCGGATGCTATGTCGCTTCTCCTTACCTTTTTCGTTCTTCTCATATCTTTTTCTTCATTCGAAACTTTTGAGATGTCTCAATCAATCCAATCAGTAAGTGAACATCTGGGTGGCGGAGAAATAAAGGGTATGAGGCCAATAAAGACAAGTTTCAATATTTCTAAAGAAGAGCAGGAACTATCTAAAAAACTTATCGGAGTGAAACTTTCTGATTTGCCTATTCCTTATGATCTCGAAGGACGCCCAATAGATCTATATCTAAATAAATATCAAAAATTAAATGCTTTAAAAAAGATGCTTAAGGAAAATCCTGCCCTGTTGAGTGTATTGATTCAGAAAAAGACTTCGCCGCCGGTCAAAAAGATTAATGTTGGAGACTTAGATGAAGGAGAGATGATGATTGACCCGGCTATGAAACATTTTGAGCTTTCATTGCAGAATTTGGAGCATTACATTGTTGCTGAGGGTTTACAAGATGTTTTTAATGTTGAACATAAGCTTAATGGCGACGTGTCTTTTGAAATTGATTGTTCAGCACTCTTTCAAGAAGGTACTGATAAAATTAATGCTGAGAGTGAATTGCTTTTGTGTCGGATAGCAAATCTCCTAAAAGTTATACCAAATAAAATTGCCATTGAAAATTTTGTTACAAAGGCATTTGATAAAGATACTGAACTTATTGAGAAATGGGTACTCACTCTTTCGCGTTCTGAGAAACTTGTTAATTATTTTACTACTGTTGAAGATGAGATAGTTGAAGATCGTTTTTCTATTTTGGCGCAAGGATATAAAGACAAGAAATGGAAGAAAATACAAAAGGTGAATTTATCAGGAGAAGGAGTTATCGGTATAACGATTTTAGCATTTAATGAGTAATTTTTAACTTGAGGTTTAATTGTGAATATAAATCCTTTATGGCCCCACAATGATTCACAGAAGAATAAGAAAAAAGCATCTATGATGGCTGCTTTAACTAATACTGATGAGGGCTCTGATGAGAAGTCGTCATACTTTCAATTATATGCATCGTTAATGATTCTTCTGATGACATTTTTTATAGTAATATATGCATACTCTACTTATTCCCATGCAAAATTTCAATTAGCTAAAGAGTCTTTATTTAAAGCGTTTGAAACTTTAGGTGTTGCTGAAACACGTGAGATAATATCATTTTTGAAATCAAAAATGACTGTTACTCAGACAGACGAACATCGTCAATTTTTCATTTCACTTTCAGAAATATCAAGTGAACTGGAGAAAGAATTCAAAGGATGCAATGTAAATTTTAAAAGATATGAAACAATTATTACTGTACCGGACCAACAAATATTTATTGGTGATAGAATTGCTTTTACAAAAGATGCTAATAAAATACTTAATAAAATTATTGGCTATATAAAAAAGGATGTGTATTCTCAAATTATTATAGGTGGCCATTTTATGAGTGCATACCCAAATGAAACTACGGTAAAGTCAAATCGTTTTGATTGGATTATTTCTTCATTGCGTTCTGCTCGAATAGCGCAATATTTTGTAGATAAAAGATTAGATTATACGAGAGTTTCTTCAATCGGATATGGTAATAAACATCCAATTTTTGATTTAGATAAATTTCCTTCGGCAAAATTAGAAGACAATAACCGGATTGAAATAATCATTAGAAAACCAGAAGCTACAACTGAAGATGAATTGGAACTTTACATCTCTTGATTCTTTAAATTAGTTTTCTGTATTATCAGTAGTTTCAATTGATGTTCAATAACACGCCATAAACATTTTAAATTTAATATGATTAAATATTGACAGGTAATTATTAGATGTTATAATAACAAAAAATTTAATCGTTCTAAATTTCACGATTTGCATGAAAAAGCTTCCACGTAAAACTATAACAAGAGCTCTTTTATATATCCGTACCTTGCAGATTCTTATGCGACACGGAAAATATTTTATATCATCATCAGATCTTGCAGATATTATCGGAATAAGTGATGCACAAATACGTAAAGATATTTCAAATTTTGGAAAGGTCGGAACTCCCCGAGTTGGATATAATGTACGTAATCTTTTAAAAACTCTTGAGGATTTTGTTCTAAAAAAAGAAATTGTTCATGTAGTAATATTCGGCGTTGGAAATCTAGGTACTGCAATATTAAAATACCCGTGGATAAGCAAGGGTAAGATTAAAATCGTTGCTGCTTTTGATAAGGATAAACGTAAAATTGGGAAAACAATAAATAGTATTAAAATTTATTCTATTAAGCAGGCACCGAAAGTAATTAAGAAGTTTCACGGCGATATCGGTATTATCGCAGTACCAGAAAAATGGGGGCAATCGGTTGCCCAAATTATGGTTGCATCCGGGTTGAAAGGGATTGTAAATTTTTCACCCATTTCCATTAATGTTCCTGATGATGTATATGTCAAACATGTTGATTTATCAATAATGTTTTTATCGCTTTATTGTCATACAAAGAATTATGCAAATAGATAGAGTTCAATGTTAAGCAGTGTTTGAGGCTAAGAGTTGTTCTATTTATATTATGTAATTATTTAGCCGATTGAGCAGGAGTTAGAATAATACTGTTTTTTGAGG
>CAZLCT010000126.1:0-6506 GCA_964558015.1 uncultured bacterium
TAAAAACCGGTAATTATAGTTGTCGTCAACGGAAATAATAGTTGACGTTCGTCAGTAGGTGCGGTTTACCCAATTGTTGCCTCTTTTTTAGGGGTTACGCTATAAGATTCCTTTGCCTATTTTAATTTTGTAATATATCATAGATTTTACAGACAGAACATTTTAGTTTACAGTTTTTCCATAACATATTATCATGTGAGGAGATAAGAAAAGAAAGGAAAAACAATGTTTCCCGAACTATTTTTAACTCAAGATGAGATTATTAAGAAATTAAGAGCAATAGCAGAAATTCATGTGTTTAAAAATGCTAGAACGATAAGTTGTATTTTTTATGATGTTCTTAAAATGGCATATTATGCTGTAAAGAGAAAAAGAGAAGGACTAAGGAAGAAATCAGCAGAGGGCGTTTGCTTAACCAGGAAAGAGATTACTCGTATAACAAAGTTGGTTGATTTCTTTCATGTGAATGATAAAACGCACAAGGTGGATCACGAATTGTCTCAGTGTTTTGGGGCAAATTTCAATGAAGCGGATGCTTTGAAGTTCTTTGAAAATTTTGTCGAAGGAATCACAAAAGATAAATTCGGCCGCCCAATTAATATCGATCTTGAGAACGGAACCAAATTCATGTACAAAAACTATGAAACAGGACGGCATGAACTACAGTCACAGTACTATTTATCGTTTAGGGGGAAGCGTTTACCCTGGATTCGACACACCATCCATAACTCTAAGAATATTTATACCAAGATTGATAAAGATCAAAGGGAAATTATGTATGTGAGTAAGTATGATTTGCCAAATTATGATGAAGAGAACAATAAGTGTTATTGGGTTGTGATTGTGAAGAAATATAAAAAGGATAAAATCGCTCCTTATGAGTTTAAAACGGCTTTTAGGGTCTCAAAGTACAATAATATGCTGAAACGTTTAGAGAGATATAAGCCGATAATTGAAGTTCCGAACTTATAAAAAGTATTTGTGAGAAATGTCTTGACTTGGGTGTTTCTTTGGGGTAATATTCAAATTGTTCATTATAGTAGATAGTCTATTTGCCAAGTCTGGCTGGTGGGATTGGTAATCATGAGTATCTACTAAATAGCACCAGCATGAAAATCAGCCCCCTTCGTTAATAGCGGAGGGGGTTTCTTTTTTCAAGGCGATTTTAAATTCGAAGTCGTCTTTTTGTCTTTCAGATTGACCTTACCCCATTAGCAGTGCCAACACGAATTAGAGTTTTCATGCTGTTTGAAGGATATTCTCAGGGGTTAACCCCTGAGAAAAATCAAACTTTTCCCGAAACTCCCGGGGTGTCATATTATCTAAAGAGCTATGCGGCCTCTGTCTGTTGTAATCCAACCGCCATGTCTCAATGATCTCTCTGGCATCATCAAAGCTTAAAAACCAGTTATCATTCAAACACTCATCTCTGAGCTTACCATTGAAGCTTTCAATGTAAGTGTTCTCGATGGGCTTTCCCGGCCGAATAAAGTCCAACTTAACCTTATTCCTGTAAGCCCATTCATCCAGGGCATTACTTGTAAACTCAGGACCGTTATCGATGGTTATGGCTTCTGGTAATCCCCGCAAGAACGCTAGTCTGTCTAGAACTCTTGCAACACGTTTGCCCCCAAGGGATGTATCCACCTCAAGCGCGGGACATTCTCTTGTAAAAGCATCTACTATCGTAAGTATTCTAAACCGCCTGCCATCGGCAAGCTGATCCTGCACAAAGTCCATGCTCCATCTCTGGTTAGGTCTCTCCGGAGCCGACAGCTCTATCCTTGCCATAGCGGCACGCTTTTTACGTCTACGGATACGCAATGACAGACATTCTTCCTTGTATATCCGTTCTGTTCGCTTGTGGTTAACTACAAAGCCTTCTCTCTTTAAAAGAACATGTATTCTCGGTGAACCGAAGCGTCTTCTTTGCTCCGATAGTTCACGCATACGCTCGCGTAATGCCTCGTCCTGCTCCTTCTTACATGAAACCAGCCTCAGGGTATTACGGCTTATCCCTATAAGAGCGCAAGCTCTTCTTTGACTCATGCACCCAAAGCTTTTAAGTAAATGCTTTACCGCCTCGATCCTGGCTTTGGGCTTTAGAAGTTTTTTGAAACAACGCTCTTCAACGCTTCTATATCAAGCGCCTGATCAGCGACTATCTTCTTGAGACAACCGTTTTCATGCTCAATCGCCCGTAATCTTTTGGCTTCGCTTACCGTCAGACCACCGTACTTGGCCTTCCAGTTATAAAAAGTGGCGTCACTCATGCCATATTTACGACATAGATCCGCCGTTTTTACTCCGGATTCAGCCTCTTGTAAAATCCTGATTATCTGTTCCTCTGAATACCTCTTCCTCTTCATTCTGCGCCTCCTTGTTTACGTTTTAACACACCTCCTCTCTAATTGCAAGTGGCACAGTTTTTGGGGGTAAGGTCAAGATCATAGACCTTCCAGAAGGCCCTATTTTTCTAATAATAAACCATCAAAATTTTCGATTTACCATGGCTTTCATCAGTGAATAGGGCAGGTTCCTACCAGTACAGGTAAAAAGATTCAGATGGACACTATTTGGACACCAAGTCCTTAAACACCAAGTCCTTAAATCCTTGTATCTATTAATTGATAGAGTTATAATGATATACACTATAAAGAAAGGTGCGGTGCATGTATACTTATCACAATGGAGTGGTTTATGTCAGATGGTGAGTATCTTTTTTTAGCTATAGTAATTGTTGGAATTTTAGGAATATTAGGACATCTTATTCGAGTATATATACGCGACAAGAAAAAATTAGGTACCAAGTCTACTCATCGAACTTTTCAGGCTAAACAAGAATCCAAATCAGGACCCAGGCCTTTCTCGGGCACTTTTTATACTCCAAATATTCAGGATGCAGAAAAGCCCATTTTAGGGATAGACTTAGGCACATGTACTTCATCCGTAGGGATAATTTACAAGAATAAGCCCTTTATAGTAAAAAATAAGGACGGGAAAGAACGTGAACCCTCTCTGGTTACTTTTACAAAGGAAGGTCTAATTTATGTGGGGAATGAAGCAGAAAAGATTTTAGAGAAATATGAGGCAACTAACATTACTATTAGTTCTATTAAACGTAAAATGGGCAATATTGAGGGAACAGTAGTAATTAATGGGAGAAAATATTATCCGCAAATAATTTCAGCACTTATTTTAGCGCACTTAAGGAAGCAAGCGGAAGATTACTTCGGGATGTCTTTTGAGGATGCTGTTATTTCAGTTCCCGCCAATTTTAATATGATTCAGAAACAGGCTACAAAAGAAGCTGCTGAATTGGCAGGGTTAAAAATTATAAGAGTTGAAAATGAAGCTGTAGCATCTGCAGTTGGACATGGTTTGCCTTACGGTGGTGAAGCTAAAATTGTAATTGTAGATGTTGGGGGAGGGACTTTTGATTGTGCTATTCTGTCTGAAGGAGAAGGGGTTTTTGAAGTTAAAGGAGTTTCTGGAAACACACAATTAGGTGGTGAAGATTTTACAGATAGAATTTTAGAATATGCTGAAAAGTATATAAAATATGAAGAGGGTATAGAAATTCAAGACAATATTGTCAATCGACAAAGACTAAGAGAAACAGCGGAAAAAGCTAAAATAACACTTTCCACACAAAAAACGGTAGATATTAATATCCCATATATGCAAACCAAGTCAAATGAATTTGTTAACATAAAGATCTATATTACTAGAGAGAAATATGAAGAACTAATAGAGCCTTATGTGAAAGAGATAATCAACACGATAAAAAAGACGATAAGTTCTTCAGGTTATACCATGAATGATATTGATAGCGTTGTGTTGGTTGGTGGAGCTTCAAAAACTCCTATAATAAAAAGAAAAGTAGAAGAAGTATTTGGCAAGGATAAAATATCTCCATTAAAGTATGCAAATCCTGAAACAGCAGTTATTACTGGGACAATTATAATGGCGTCAATCTTAGGAGGGCACAAAGGTTCGGAAGAGTTAGTTGTTTTAGATGTTTTCCCAAAATCTCTTGGCATAGCATTACAAGGAGAACAGTTTGATTGCCTGATAGCAAAAAATTCGACAATACCTACCTTTAAGTCTAAAATTTTTACAACAACGGAAGACAATCAGAAGGCAGTTAATATTGCTTTATATATGGGGCAAAATGAAAGTATAAGAGAGAATGAGTTTATTTGCAATTTAGTGCTTGATGGTATTCCGCCTGCTAAGAAAGGAATTCCTAAAATTGAAGTGAAAATTGATATTGATGCTAATGGTATTATACATGTTTCAGGAAAAGATCTGGGCACAGGAAAAGGAGTTTTGACTAGGATAGATATGGCGAATACTTTGACCCAAGATGAGAAAGAAAAAATAAGTAAAAGTATTAAAGATTGGATATATTTTGATAGGAAAATTTCTTTGGGTTCAGTCGCAAAATGAATGAAAAGAAATGACCTCTGATGGTAAGTGACACCCAAGAGATAGGATACATTAGGAGAATTAGAGTGTCAAAAACTATTTTTGAGTTTTATAAGGATTTCAAGGGTATTTTAGACAAACTGCACCTGTTATTGAGCTTCAACGTGTCGAAGAACAGTTCTTTGAAAAAGCTATAAGAATTTAAGGAACAACTTCCATTTGGAACGACAATAGGGAAGTTTGCAGCCGGAAGCTTCCGCAGGGGTTAATCCTTTAAGTCTGGTATTGGGTTTAAAGTAATTATGAAGGTAAACCTGATTGGTTGCGAAGCACCATAGGCCTCTATCGGATTTAAAGCCTCTGTAGCGTTTGGCATTGACCTTAAGGGTGGACCAGATCCTTTCTCTGCGGTTATTATTGGGGTGATCGAAGAAACCTTTGTAGACTTTATGTTTTTTATCAGTATTGAATTTCAGATGGCCGAGAGCGGAGCCGTAGCTCCAGAGGCCATTAGTAATGGCGGTGATATTTTTGAGAGCTGGAGAAGCCTCAAAAGCTATGTTGGAGGAGGTACCTTATGGACGCTAAAAAGCTTTGCTTAGAATTGGTTTATTGTGATAGGGAAGAGGAAGTAATTTCTTTGCTTAAGAAAAATGGGTTATGGGATGACCCAGAGGCTTGGCGTTACTATGGAGATGAGGAAAACAATTTCGCAACTGCAGGAAATCAGCAAAGTAAGCCAGAAGCAGCTTTAGTGGAAAAAATAATCAATTCTGTAGATGCTATGCTGATAGCTGAATCCTGGGAAAAGAACATAGACCCTACAGGGAAGGATGCACCACAAAGCATTACAGAGGCTTTAATTAAGTTTTTTAATATTTATGAGGGAAAACTTTCAAATATTTCTTCGCAAGAAAGAAGCAGATTGGCTGAAAATATTTCTTTGGTTGCAACAGGAGCCAAATCAAATCCATGTTACATAATAATAGACCGGGGCGAGGGACAAACTCCTGCAAAATTTCCGGATACATTATTATCAATTGGAAAATCAAATAAACTTCGTATACCTTTTGTACAAGGTAAGTTTAATATGGGTGGAACTGGTGTATTGCGATTTTGCGGAAGACATAATCTGCAGTTAATATTATCAAAGAGACATCCTGAGCTTGTGGAAAAAGATGATGCTATTACAAAAGATGAGTGGGGAGTAACCATTGTAAGAAGAGAAAATCCTTCTCATGGGGTCAGGAGTTCAATTTACAGGTATTTGGCTCCTTCCGGAAAAGTGTTATCATTTAAAAGTGATACGCTCCCGCTTTTTCCCGCGAAATATCCAAAAGCGTATGGTGAAAAACTTCAACATGGTACTTTAATTAAATTATATGAATACCAAATGACAGGTTTAAAAACTAATATTTTATTTGACCTGTACAACAAATTATCAATTTTAATGCCTACAATAGCTTTACCAGTTCGTTTGTTCGAAAGAAGGAAGGGATATTCCGGTCATAGTATGGAGACAACCTTATCGGGGTTAACGGTTAGGTTAGAAGAGGACAAGAAAGAAAATCTGGAAAATGGGTTTCCAACATCTCATCCTTTTTCTGCCTTGTCTCAACGAATGAATTGTTCTGTTTTTGCGTTTAAAAAAGATAAATCAGAAAAGTACACTAAAGATGAAGGAATTATTTTTACTGTGAATGGTCAAACTCATGCAGCCATTACCAAGACTTTTTTTTCTAGAAAAGCTGTAAGTATGCGGTATCTCTCAGACTCAATCCTTGTTGTAGTGGATTGTTCAGAGATTGATGGCCGTTCCAGAGAAGACCTTTTCATGAATAGTCGTGATAGACTTGGCAATGGAGAACTAAAATCTGATATAGAAGATAAATTAGAAGGAATATTAAGAAAACATGAAGGACTAAGGGAATTGCGTGAGAAAAGAAGGCGCGAAGAAATTGCAGACAAATTAGGAGACTCTAAGCCGTTAGCAGACGTTATAGAAAATATTATTAAACGGTCTCCTGCTCTCTCCAAGCTTTTTATTGAAGGGTTTAGACTGCCGAACCCGTTTA
>CAZLCT010000127.1:0-6279 GCA_964558015.1 uncultured bacterium
CCGCAGATATAAATCCTCTTCTGCTATCCTGAAACCGTCATTAGTTTTGGTCATTAACCTCAACCTCTTTTTCCCCACCTCTGTGGTAGGATACCCAAACAAGAAACAAAACGCCTCCTGTTTGCGTCTGCCGACCCGACCCCGCATTTGATGGAGCTGGGAGAGGCCAAACCTTTCAGCATGCTCTATTATAATAATAGAAGCATTGGGGTTATCTATGCCTACTTCAATTACAGTGGTTGATACTAAAAGATGTATCCTGCCTGATCTGAATTCCTCCATTATCCTGGCTTTCTCGTCATTATCAATTTTTCCATGAATTAATCCCAGTTTAAAATCACGAAATTCACCCCGCTGAAATTTATGATATTCTTCAGTAGCAACCTGAAGGTCAGATTTTTCCGTCTCTTCTATTAATGGAAATATAATGTATGCCTGATCCCCCTGAATAAGCCGTTTCTTAACAAAGGCAAATATCTCCTTCTCCTTGGTTTTAGTAATCCAATATGTCTTTACTTTGCGTTCACCAAAAGGGAGTTCTTTTAATGTAGACACATCCAGGTCGCCGTAGAGCATCAAACCTAATGTGCGCGGGATTGGTGTGGCAGTCATTATAAGTACATGGGGCTTTCGTTTTTGTGCTCTAAGATATGCGCGTTGCCTTACACCGAATTTATGCTGTTCGTCAATAACCACAAATCCTAAATTTTTAAATTTTACCTCTTCCTGAATCAGGGCATGAGTCCCTATGACAACATCCAAAGTGCCGCCGCGTACTGCATCAATAATGTTTCTTTTTTCAAGAGTAGGCGTGCTTCCTGTTAAAAGTGACACTGTAACATTTAACTTATCGAACAATTTAGAAACCGTATTAAAATGCTGCTCTGCCAAAATTTCAGTGGGCACAAGAAATGCTCCCTGGAATTTATGGCGGGCAGCGACATATAATGCATATGCAGCAATAATAGTTTTCCCGGAACCAACATCCCCCTGCAACAGCCTGTTCATAGGATACGGCCTGGATAAATCCTCCATTATCTCATCCATTACTTGCTTTTGTGATTGAGTAAACTTAAAAGGCAGTTGAGATAAAAATTCCCCCGCATATGAACTATTCTGATTTACTTTAAAGCAGGTTTGAAAATCAAGGCGCCTGGCAATTTTCCTGGCAATTTTGAGCTCAAAAGTAAAAAACTCCTCAAAAACAATGCGAAGCCTGGCACGCTCAAGCAGAAAATTATTCTCAGGAAAATGGATATTCCTTAACGCTTCTTTGCGTGACAATAAATAATGCCGCTCCATTATACCGGCCGGAAGAGTTTCTTCTAACTCATCGCAATAACCCTCTACCAACGCTTTCATAGACACACGTAATGTTCTCTGTGACAGGCCTTCAGTCAAAGGATAAACAGGCACAATCCTTCCTGTATGAACCGTATCTTCTCCCGTCTCTTTTATAATTTCATATTCCGGAGAATTCATCTGTAGACGCTTCTTATAAAATTCCAATTTTCCGGCAACAATAACCGTATCATCTATTTGAAAATTTTTGTCTAAATAAGGCTGATTGAAAAATAAACAATATAACCTTCCTGTGCCGTCATCTAAGACCAATTCAAATATTTTCATGGAACGTGTGGGTCTTACACCTTTTGCTATTACCGTGCCCCTAACCGTAACAAAGTCCCCTATCTTAACCTCAGAAAGACTTACAAAATGACTGCGGTCTTCATACCTGCGCGGGAAGAAGGAAAAAAGGTCCTCCACAGTCTTAATCCCTATATTATTTAATATAAGAGCTTTTTTGGGTCCGATACCCCTGATATAGCGAACAGGGGTAGTTTTGTAATCCTTATTGGTTTTCATAATTGAAAGGTATTATAACAAATATTTACCCATTGGTAAGCAATTTTGGAAGGAAGAAGTTATTGGTTATAATTTGTAGGTAACTGATGGTAATTGGGGATCAGCTTCTTGGCTTTTAGCTTAAAAAGCTAACTAGCTAATGCAGCTAATAAGCTGTGCAGCCATTCCAGCTTCTTAGCTTTTCAGCTTTCGCTTCAAAAGCTAACCAGCTAGGCAGCTGAGCAGCTAACCAGCTAAACGAGCATAACAAGCCTAACGAGCAAACCAGCTAAACCAAAACCCCTTTCAGCTTTCAGCCTTCACCTTTGAGCTTTGAGCTTCATCTTTATCCGTGTAAATCCGCGTTTTGATCTGTGTTCATCCGCGTCTATTACGCCGCCACCCTAAACACACGAGCACGCAGGATAGAATCTACTTTGTTGAGGAATTCAATGCTCTTTTCATTGAGGTTATCTATGTTAGGAAAGATATCAGACAAGTTGAGTGTCACAGGAGATGTAATAATTTCTCCGCTTTTATTAATACCACGCGCCATCATAACTATGCGGGCAAAATCAAAATAAATTGCGGCTAATACTCTTTTCGTATCACTCAGATTCTTACCCAATAAAATATTAACCCGCTCTTTTTTTCTGTCTATTCTTTGGGGAATATTTTCCTGCGTGGTACCTACATATAAAACAAAATGGTTTCCGTATATCCACGGATCATATTCATCTGTAGTGCAATGCATAATACTCATACTTTCAATCATTTTTCGAATAACAAGTTTCATATTATCAGGAATTTTATTATCTAAAACAAATACAGGAGTCAAACCATTTTGTTTTAGTAAATTTAAAAATTTTTCAGCCTTTTGTTGATTTTGTGTATATATATTACCTGCCTGTATACGAGGGATTACACTACTCTTATTTGGATCAATCAAAGCATCCAGCAAGGTATTATTCAAATCATTACCAGTTTGTTTTAATTCTTCCTCATTCATTAAAGATAGCTCAATAAATGGCAATTCAGTAATTTCTTCGCTGACAACATCTCCTTTAAAAGCATACCTTTCCATGGCATCTGTTTCAGTTTCTTCCATTTTTTTCTCGCTCTCTTCCCTGGCTTTTATTTTTTCAGCAATTCTATTCATAGTTAATTCTACTTCATTTAACGCAATACCGTTCTTTCTAATTTCAATTATTTCTTCATCAGTCAATTCTTCTCCATTTTTCAATAGTTGCTCGATTTCTTCTTCTGTTAACTCTATACTTTTCTGTTTTATGGCTGTCTCAATATCTATAACCAATGTTTCTAGCATCTGCCAAAATTCTTCATCATGCTCAATAACAAGACCATAATTTGTTGTCCCGTCTTCACATTTCATTAACTTACTGTGAAAAGGAGACTGAGCAAGAAAGTGCTGTGCATCTTCAAGCATGAGTTGTGCAAAAAACTCTAATCCTTTTTGTCCTTCCTCAATAAGTGCGCGTACCGTCAGTTCCCCAACCCAAATACCCGGACCTCGTTCGGGATTTGAAAACCCGCGCCTGGGATGCATTGCAAAAAGTCCGGTACAAAATGATGCCCTTCCCCGAATTAAGTCAATAGATGCTTGATTAAGCAACTTATCGATCAGTGCATCTCGTTCTTGGTATATTCTTTCATCACTCCAATCTATTTGCTTATATCGGTCATACAGTTTTTTATCAAAAATTCTCTTAAGCAGTTCCTTATCTCTGGCTTTAGAAATAAACTCTATTAAAGGCCTCACATCATGCTCGTCAATCTCATCCTGTGATAATTCATAAGGAGGATCAACACGCCCAGGCACAAGCGCCCTATTGTCATGTGTAATTCGTAAAGCTATTGCCCTGTCAATATAGTTCATAAATATAAGGAGATTTCCCATTGTCCTATTTCCAGGTTGTTCGATCAATAAAATATCCGATGCTATGTTAGTTATTGATTCTTTTATATGTTCTAAATAACTTTCTCTAAAATTTCTTTTCATCAACTTTATCCATAATTCTAATACAATCTTACATCGTTTATATAATTCTTCTTGAACATCTGTTATCTCATCAACATCTATAATTGCTCTAAAAATATCTTTTTGTATCTGCTCCAACTCTTTATCTTGGGATAATATTGATTGTATCTTTGTGATTAATATTTCACTACTAGCCTCCTCTTTCCTCTGTGGATAAGGATTAATTGTAAACTCTCTTGGGGCTATTTTTTTTATTTTCTCCATACTAACTATTCTCTTTTTTTTATCCTCATCAGGTTGTCTCCTCTCATTAATCCCAGCATCTAGCCTATCTAACTGTTTATCAAATCGCATACCCCATTCATTTCTATGTTCAATTACATTGCCAAAATCTTTTATATTCATTAAAAAACCATGGCGGAATTTTTTAATCCCAAAATGCTGTGCTTCTTCAAATAAAACTTCCGCAAAAAGGTCTAAGCCCTCTTCATCATCCATCTCCATAAAATCACGTACAACAAATTCACCTATCCATATCCCTGTTCCTCGTGGTGTAGATCCTATTCTTGAACACGCTCCGGCATTTCCACGTACTAATGATGCACGCTCACGTACAATATCAAATGCGGTTTCATTTATTAATTTTTCAATTAATGAATCACGATACCTTCCTATCTCACCATCACTCATTCCTATGCGGCTGTATCGTTCGTAAAAATTTCTATCAAATACACGCCTTAAACGTACTTTATCACGTACTTTCCGTGTAAATTGAAATAAGTCCTGTAATCCATTTATTTCAATTTCTTCCTGCGTTAATTCGTATGGTGGATCATATCGGCTCGGAATAATAACCCTACCGTCAGCCATATCACGCAGCACCATCTCTGTGTCAATGTAGCTTAAAAAAAGATAAAGATGATCGACAATACGTTTTGAGTATTTTACATATTTTCTAATTAGTACGGCTGTATCACATATAAGCTCGCGTAAAATATCTAATAAAGCTGGGTCAAATTTTTTATGCAATTTGACTGTAGTTACAATTTCATTTAATTCCCAAGTACATCTTTTATATAGCATCCCCTCAATCAAATTTAATTTTTCTTCTTTGATATCACAAAACTCTTTAAAGACTGCTTCCATTATATAATCTATATCTTCATGCGACTCAACTATTTCCTGTATTTTTTCAATCAAAGTCTGCTGGCTTGTTTTACCTGTTCTATAAATTAATTTTAGTGGTGGGGCAGGAGGTATTCTACTTAAAACATCACGTACCACTAGACTCATAGCATCTGTTTCATCATATAAATTATTCAAACCCAAAAGTTCAAAAAACCTATTACGCACATTATCAAGATATTCAATTAAACTTTCCTGATCCTTTACTGTCCGGCCAATCTTATCACGCAAAGACTTATCTTGAGACAGCTTCTCACCAAATGCTGCCATAATCATTTCAGCCTGGTCTTTTAATGTTTTACCTTCATCTGCTGCTTTTTCTATAATTGGTGCAAGAGTCTCTACTATACTTTGGAGTGCATCAGCCAGTCGTGTCATTTCCTCGTCATTTTCATATTTTTCACGCATGAGCGCGATTTGTTTAAGCACCTCCTGAGGAGTCTTTAAATTATCTAAAACATATTGACCTTTTATTAGAATTCCTGCTTGATCAAGAAACCTTCCGAATTCTTCCGGATTGAGTTCACTAAAAGATGCGGTAATTTGGGAAAGTTCGAATGAACCTTTATATTCATGGTCAAAAGGTGCCACATGCCCCAGCATGCGATTATTAAATGAAGCATCTTCTCTCATATCATTTATCTCAGGCCTTACTGTAATATATGAAATCCCCCGCTCACGCATAAGGCGGGTAATTCCAGATGAATGATAACCTCCTGCAACTAAAACACCTATGCGCTGACCGCGCTCATCCATTTTCTTCAACAGATTATCAAGCATTGCAGAATCACGCTCATCCGCTTTTTTATAAAATTCATCCACCATCTCAAGCATTTTGTCGAGGTGTTTGCTATGAGCCTTTAGCTTCAATGTCACAGAGGTCAGAGGTCTGACGTCAGATGTTAGTCCTGAGCTCTGCCGAAGGGTCAGATTTCCATCTTCTGACTTCTGACTTCTGACTTCCGACTTCCGACTTCCGGCTTCCGATTTCAGACTTCTGTCTTCACAATCTTCAGCTTTCAGGTTTGCCTGCCCGCCAAAGCCCTGGCGTCGGCGGAAGCTTTGAACTTCATTTCCTCTCAACTTATTTATTCCATTATTTATAAACTCAAACGAACAATGCTTTCTGTCATTTCTGAACACTTCAACATCCTCATTCACAGCCTGGAGCATGAGTAGTCGCTTTAATTTAGCAGTTCTGTCATTAAGCATTATTTATAGCTTCTAATCCTCATTCTGATCAAAGCATA
>CAZLCT010000128.1:0-6185 GCA_964558015.1 uncultured bacterium
GGTGCATCCATATAGAACTCCTCTGTTAATGGAGAATTTTTTGCTATTTTTATATTGCTTTCGTTAGCAAATCCATAAGTTAATAAACACGCATCAGCATCCCAGATGAAAGTTGGCACTTCAGAGACTGCAAATATTCTTCTAGCTTTTAAATAATCGTTGCAAATTAGTCTTTTATTTATATCAATATTATCTTTAATCCACAACGCTCCAGTATAAGTTGCTTCTTCTATATACCATTTGTGAAGAACTTTTTTTTCTTCAATATTCGTGCGCCAGTGTTGATAAAATCCAGAAAAGCTGATAGAAAGTAATAATAAAATAATTACTCCGGTGAATATATATTTTTTATTTTGCCCACCCACTTCTAAAGCATTTTTTAGTCCTATTCCTGCCAATAAGATCATAAATACTGGAAAGAAAAATCTCATATAAAGCGAATTACAAATGAAGGGAGTAAAAAATATCGCGAACGTTAATATAAACCATTCTCCGGGCTTTTTATCGCGCTTAAATATTAGGTAGGTTAAACCTCCAACTGCGGGAATGAGAAAAAAACCAATATACCGGACATAAGACTCCAAATCTATGTATCTCGAACCACCAACAATAAAATGTCGCGTGAAAAAAGGTATTGAATACATTAAAAGGAAACCCGTAATAGGAATAAAGGGGATTAATTTTTCTGGAATCTTAACAAATTTGATATGTTTCCTTAATTTGAAATATATGCTAACAATGAAGTAGCTAACAAAAATTGGTATAATGAAATAAACATAATGATGTGTTGAAAAAAGTAATAGTGTCACAACAAAAACTAAAGGACTATATCTCAGTATTGAATTGTGGCATTTTAATATTAGATAAATAAATAGCAATAATATCATGAGGAAAAAACCTCTTGACTGTGTCGTCCACGATGAGTAAGCTAATATAGCGGGTGTAAGAGAAAAACCAAATGCAACTAAAAATCTAAATAAATCGTCATCAATTATCTCCCCTGCCATTATATAAGCTGCGAATATACCAAAAATGCTAATGAAAATACAATATAACCATATCACATGCTCTATTTCCATTATTCCTATGCTCTGTGAGATACCAGAAATAAAAAATGGAGTGGCACTTGCATAAGAATATGGATAATCCCCAACAATAGACAAAGGATGTATCCACCATTTCGCATATCCAAATAGAGAAATTGAATTTGCTAATGCGTGGATTACAAATGAATCATCTCCAATCAGATGTGGGACTGACTGGATTCTTATTATTATGTTTAATAAAACTAATAAACATAAAAGTAAAAATTTGCTCCGTTTTGAAAATTTCATCCTGCTAATTATTTTCTTTTTAATTTGTTTTTTAGCAGATTAAAATAATATTGTCTTACTTCACGGAATTTATTTTTATAATAATACCCTCTGATCTCTTCATCATTTATTTGCTCCTGTTTTCGTAAAAAACTGCCAAAATAGCCACATAAATAGGCTATGCCAGTGTAGTATGGCTTTTTAAATAATAGATAACCTATACCCCTTAACAGTGCTAAAATGGGATTAAGATTTAAAAAATATGCTGAAATACCTTTCTGTTTGTATCCTCTCCATAATCCTTCTGCACTACTTGTTTTCCTTGTCTGTAATATTTTTATCTCTTTGAATTGTTTTGTTTCCCAACCCCGTAATTTTGCTTTGATATTAGCAACGGAATCAGGGGAATATGTGAGAAGATAGCCCCCTGTTTCTTCAAAGCACTTTCGTCTCCATATCCTCAATCCACCCCGTGGTAAATCTTCACGTCCTTTCTCATGTATTAGTTCATTATTATTACCTTTATAATAAATAGCACCACTTGCTATACCTAATTTGAGATTTTTTTCAAATTTTTCAATTAATTTTTCAAAATAATTAGTAGATGGGACTGTATCAGCATCCATGAGTCCTATATACTCATATTGTGTACCATTTATTTTGCAATACTCAATTGCAAATTCAAAACCTTTTATACATGCATTAGCATAACTTTTGCTTCCTCTTCTACTCTCACCTAACTGGATAGTTTTAATCCAATCATGTTTTAATTCTGCTTCTTTAATTATAGTAGCTGTATCATCGGTACTGCCATCATCTACAATAACCCACAGACTTGGTTTTATGCTCTGGTTTATAATTGAAGTAATTAAACCGGGTAAGCTTTTCTCTTCATTTTTGGCTGCTGTGACGAGAATATATCGCCTCGAAGCTGTGTGACTCACTTTCATGTTTTTATCAGCCTCTGAATTTCTGTTTTTCATTTAAGTTTGCCTTTTTGCCCCTTTTTAAACATTTTGTAATACATATTTTGGAGCCTTTCTTCAACGTCAACGCACATCAAATTATATTTAAACATCCAAAAAGAATCATTTACCCCTATTCTCTTCAGCGCAAAAAGGTCGCTTTCTAAACCATTTTCTCCATAGTTAATCGTGACTGCTCCCACAAATCCGTTTTCTTTTACTATCTGCTTAATTCTTTCATTGTATCTTCCATAAGGATAGGAAAAGAATTTAACTTCCTTACCAATTTCTTTTTCAATTATATGTTTTGACTCTGCAATTTCTTTTCTCGCATCTTCTAAAGAAACACTTGTCAAGTTGCAGTGAGAACATGTATGGGCGCCAAATGAGGGTATATTGCCGTCAACAGTCATCTCTTTTATATCTTCCCAGGAAAGCATTGTATTCTCCACCACCTGCTTAGGGACTTCCACTTTTAATTTGTCATTCAATTCTGACAAAATTTCTTTCCTTTTTTCAGTGCTACAATCTATTAGAAATCTAAATATATTACCGATCGTATTTATCTTTTCTTTTTCATTCCTCATATTATATCTCTTCGAATTATTCGTCCTTAGCACAATAGATTTACAATTACTCTTTTTTATTTTGTATGCCAATTCATCATACCACGTCAGTTTATTAGAGCCAATATAATCAGTTGCTAAAAAAATAGTAAAAGGCATATTATACTTCTTTAGAATTGGATAGGCATTCGTGTAATTGTCCTTATATCCATCATCAAAGGTAATAACTACGCATCCTTTAGGCAATTCTATACCTTTTTGAATATTTATAATTAATTCTTTGAGAGATATAATCCTTTTTTTATGAGCTAAATACTTAATTTGTTTTTCAAAGTTTTTCAAGCTAACAGCGGAAAAGGGTTCTGTAACATTACTAATTCTATGATAAGTTAGAATAATTACTCCTTTTTTACCGAAAAGAGATAATAAAAATGCAATACCTGAAAAATAAATAATAAATTCTAAACATTTTAATGCTAATAATCTTATCTTTTTACCAATCATTTATTTTTCCCGACTAATTTTCTTAGGATTATACCGTGTTTGTATAGGATATAAATTTTATATAAAAATATCGTAGATCTGCTCTATTGATTAGAATAAAAAGGATCGAAAACACAATAATTGATAGGATAACCGGATAATACGGACAGAATTCTTGAATTGCATAAGCTACTGTTAGAATTAAACCAAAAGTAAGAAGATTTTTAATATTTTCCTTCAAAACTAAGTTAAAATGTTTATGAGCATAATATAGACCAAATGTTAATGATGAAATAGCTCCGAAGCAGAGACCAAGCGCTGTACCGAGGACTCCATATTCAGGTATTAGTATAAACCATGAACCAACGCATACAACAAAACTTATAATTCCCCAGATCATCGAGAGATGCATATATTTCGTACCATAGAATGTGCTATTAATTGGAGTTCCAACAAGCCTAACAATTACACTAATAAATAGAAGTTGTAGAATTGGTGATGCAATTGTATAAGATACCCCGAACAGAATTTTTAGGATAAAAGCGCTAAGCAATATACCAAGCCCACCCATAAGCGATACGATGACAATTAACCACTTTGTGAAGGTATTCAGCGTTTCATTGATCAAATCATGCCGTTTTTTCCCAAACTGATATGATTGCGATGAAAAGAGTACTGGGTGTATCATTTTAGGTACAAAAGTAAGGAGGAGGACAATTGAGTATGCAGCAGCATAATAACCTATCCATTCTTTGCTGACGTATAAGCCTGTTAACACCACACTTAAATTTGTAGTTCCCATGCTCGCAAGATTTCCAACCAAATCTAAAGAAGAATATAATGTAGCTCTTTTAGCTATTACCTTCCCGTCAGCATTCGTCGAACGTCCAAAATAAGACCTGAATAAATAAGTCGAAAGCGCAAAAAATAGCATATAAGAAAGAATAAATGGTAGTAAAAATAGGGATTTTATATACAGAATTATCACTTCTAAACAGACTAAGAATAAAATATCAGAAATAATTTCTAGTTTTAAATACTGCTTAACTCTATTTATTCCATAATATATTCTTCGATAGGTGAGATAAAAAGTATACAACGTGATTAATGGAACAGCTAATAAAAAAACATTCCTCTCAATGCCAACTTTACTTGAAATCCAGCCGCTTAGCACTAAAGCTGTAAGAGTGACTAAAATGCACAAGCATACTGTAAAGAAAAAACCTATCTTGAACATAGTTTTTGCCGCATCAAAATCTCCCTCCCCTAAATATTCAGCCATGTATTTTGGTGTGGCATTCTGAAAGAATCCTGTCACAGTCACGAAAAGAAACACAGTAGACATTGCTGTGGTGACGATACCAAGGGTAGATGAGCCAAAACTCCTTCCAATCAAAATGTTAAACATGAGTTTTGTTACGCCTAAAAAAACTAATGCTATTCCAGTTATACCGATATTTTTGATTAATGTTTTTTCCATACAGATAACCTGCTCTAATCTATAATCTAAGGTTTTATATTAGTGAAACTTTCAGGATAATTCTCTATAAATTCTGTCATGAATTTCGTAACATCTATCTTCTCACTTAATAATTTCTCCTTTTTCCTCTGCCATTTACTTTTTACATTTTCATCTTCCAGTAGTTCAATTGCTTTTGTTACTGCATCTCTCTGTGCTGTTTTCGGATTTGAGAAAATATACACCAAACCATATCTCTCTTCTTGCTCGTCTAAATAGCCCACTCTTTGTGTATTAACGTATATAGCGGGCGTGCCTAAAACAGCCGCTTCAGACGCCATAGTTGCACCTTCTCCAATATACATTGTACTATAATATAATAAATCATGAATTTTCTCTGGTGGAATTGTTATCCGATATTTTTCAAAATCTTTCGTGAGTGCTTTTTCTGATGTGATAAAAACCTGAGCACGCTTTTCAATTTCCTTTATTAGCTCTTTTTTTGTTTGCAAATCAAATCCTTTTTGTTTAATATCATGACTTGCCTCCCATGAAACGAACCTTAAAATTATAAATTTATCATCTTTACTCAATCCTAAATCATCTAAAACGCTCGAATCAGGCTTGAAATATTTTGGATGTAAATAAGCCAGCTCCGTGTAACCATTGAATCTAATTTGTTTTTTCCCTAAATCTCTTTTGAAGGATGTAGAAGTACATATTACATCTGTGAATGGTATAGCTAGCATATCATTAAATTTCGCGTGTTCTGTATCATCAAATGAGATATGTGGTTTATGAAACAGCCGACTCACATGAGCACTATGTGGTGAAATTCTACTTATAAACATATCGGGCTTAAATTTCTTCGCAATTTTCAGCAGTTTAATATCTCTAACAATTAGACTATACAGTTTACCTGCAAGACTCTTATAATTTTTTCCTAGTTTTTCATATTTAAATCCATAAGTATCTAATAAATTTAATGTAATATCTTTATCTATTGCTACAATTTTTATTTCATATCCATCTTTTTCTAAGTTCCAAATCATATTCTTGAAATGATGAACGTGTCCTGGATGTCCAATTTCAACCAGTATTTTCATAAATTATTAATCACTCTCCACTTATATCTTTATTTTTTACACTTAATCTTTGTATAGGAATCCCTTTTCATAGAGAGGGATACAAAAAAATATCTCCCGCTTCCAGCTCCTACATCTAAGCAAGATTTTAGATGGGAATTACTTTTTAAAGCTAAATCTATAAATTTTTGCGTAGTTTTAGTTGTATATTGTCCTATTTTACTCGCAGTGACATCGTCAAACCAGTAATCTTCCGGTACTATTTGTCGAGTAGAACTCATAGCCCACCTCCTATTGGAGTATTAGCTCCGAGG
>CAZLCT010000129.1:0-5844 GCA_964558015.1 uncultured bacterium
CTTGAGCTTTGAATTTTCTAACTTTGCAATTTACTCATTTAACAACCTTTCCCTCAGTTCCATGATACTTTTCAGATCCTCTTCATTAGTTGCTAAATTCACCGCTTTTTGTAACGCAATCTTTGTTTTCTTGCGTTCTCCTTTATCTAAAAAATATGTTCCCACCTGTATTAACTCAGAAACATTATCCCCTTTTGCCAGGATTTCATCAGCCGTGGAAGTTTTATCTGTATTAGCATCAATTGATTTTTCTTCCATATGTGACTCATCTTCATTAAACATGCCACCCCCTTTTAATGAACTTAGCACCCTCTCTAATTCACTCTGAACCTTACCCTTATAGTGAGGGAAATAATCAGTATAAACAAGTACAAGAGAACCCTTTACAATAGTCCAATATGCATCGGTAGGTGATTGAAATTTCTCACCAAAAATATTTATTTCCTTATTAATCGTGCAACGGCCCCATTTATTACTCCCCAGTACCTTATATACAGGTTCTGAAGGAGTAATAGCAAAAAACCTCTTAAGCCACCCGAATAAAAACGGTAACTTTAATCCCATCCGATCAATAATTTTTTTAACCATCTTCGCATCATCAATTTTCTTATATTTGTTAAAAATTGTAGGTTTTAAAACATCAATAGCAACAACACCTATTGATTCATGCCCTACCCCAATCAAAGGCGGGGCTGTACAGATAGCTGCAATAAGTTTTGTATCTTTATTTGTTTTATATTCTAAAGTCTGTTCTCTCCTTCCGCGCTCGATGGTCGCTGACATGGTCATTCCGCGGGGTGGATTAACCGCTTTCCACCATGTTTTTGGAATATACGTGAACGATACATCAGGCAATAATTCAAGACTTGTATTAACTCCCTGGTCCCCTTCCATAAGTGTTTTAAAGGTATAAACACCTGATTTTACGGTTCGTACAATAGGAAAGGCTACGGCGAAAATAAGAAATGCAATACAGACGATAATATACCATTTCTTCCACCTCGAGAAGGGCAGTTCCAGCCATAATTTTTCATTCCTTTCATCTTTAAGACTCAAATCATAATTCGCATACATTCCTAAATATATCCAGAAACCAAGTCCTAAAATCATAGTAATAAATAATGGCAGAGGCAGCATGTTTATAAGCCATTGAACCATAATATATACCGACAACTTAACCCATAATCCTTTGAATGCATACCACAAAAACGTAAAAAAGAACGCCCACCAATTCCATCCCAATTTATAACCTTGTAAAAATTTATTTGATGTGGACTGATCATAACCTTTAGTTCCAACAGCTGTAGAACCTACGTTTGCTACAACGCCAATCTTATTAAATTCATATATAATACCCTGCGCACGGCTCATGGACACATTTGAAACTTCAATAACATCATGAGATTTTAAATATTTATCCATTTCTGCTTTAGTATTTCCCGAATATTTTAACAGTAATTCAATAACTTCTGGCCGTTTTTTATCCTCATGTGTAAGATAAATATGAAATGTTACATTATCCATATGGTTCCTCTCTTTACATTATTTATAATATATATGGGTATTATCGGCAAAGTAGCATTAGGGCTTAAAGAATTAAGCTGGTAAGCTGATTAGGCTCGTTTAGCTCGTTAAGATGGTTTGCTGGTTCATAACACGAATCCACACTAATATAAGCACGGATAGACACAAATGATCGGTTATTGAAAATTGAATGTAGGGGCGCATTGCCTGATAAATCAAAGTATATTAACCGGTTCTACATCACACATATGCTGGCAGGAACCCTTCTTTTTGATGCCAGATAATGCGTGCCTAATTTTATCTATGAAATGAATTGAAACATCCCCCTTTAACATAATATGCCAACGGGAAAACCCTTTTAACCTATAAAACGGTAAAGGAGCGGGTCCTATCATTTCATAGTCAAAACCTTTTAAGAATACTTCGAGTAACTCTTTGATACACGTTGAATAATCCCTGACCTGTTTTTCATTCCTGCCGCGCATAATAATGTTAACAAGATCAGAAAACGGCGGGTAATTTAATTCTTCACGCCGCTTAATTTCCTCTTTATAAAATGCCTCGTAATCATGTCGGGATGCTGTTTTAATCGCATAATGCTCAGACAGAAATGTCTGAATAATAACCGTTCCTTCCTTACTGCCGCGGCCCGCCCGTCCCGCAACCTGTGTTAATAGTTGAAACGTGCGTTCTGTTGAACGAAAATCAGGCAAAGCAAGTGACGTATCTGCATTAACAACCCCCACCAAAGTAACATGCGGAAAGTCGAAACCCTTTGTTATCATTTGAGTGCCGATCAATATATCTATCTTTTTATTTTTAAAATTAGTGAGAATTTTTTCATGTTCTCCCTTCTTCCTCACCCTGTCAGTATCCATGCGTTCGATCCGTGCCTGGGGAAAAAGACGTGCAACAAAACTCTCAATTTTTTCAGTTCCTACCCCTCCATAATGCAACTCCTTACTAGAGCATTTAGGACAGCTTTGAGGCGGTGTTATTACTTTATCACAATAATGGCATACCAGTTTACGCCTCGACTGGTGATATGTCATTGGCACCCTGCATCTTTTGCATTCAATAATGAAACCGCACTTGAGGCAGCTAACATATGTAGCAAAACCACGTCTATTCAGAAAAAGCAATATACCTTCTCCCTGGGAAAGTGTATCTTCAATAGATTTTTTCAGGTATTGGGAAATTAATACTATTTTTTTATTCCGCACCTCATGTTTCATATCAATAATCTTAACATTAGGCAGGGGCCGATCAATCACTCTCTTGGTTAATGTAAGTAATTCTGTCTCTCCTTGCCGCGCATCATACATTGCTTCAAGTGAAGGGGTCGCACCTCCCATGATGAGTACTGCGCCCTCGCGTTCTGCCCTCTCCCGGGCAACAGTACGGGTATGATATCTCGGAGTTTCATTCTGTTTATAAGTATTCTCATGCTCTTCATCAATTATAATAATTCCAATATCTTTTAGCGGTGCAAAAAGAGCTGAACGGGGACCTATTACCACTCTCTTTTTTCCCTGGAAAATTTCTTTCCAGCCTAAATATTTCTCCTGAGGCGTTAGGCGGCTATGTACGATTGCAAGGTCTTCACCAAAATGATAGAGGAAATAATTCTGAAGATGGGTAGTCAGTGCAATCTCGGGGAAAAGACAAATAGCGCTCTTGCCACCCGCAAGGACTTTTTTAATCGCCTGTACATATACTTCTGTTTTGCCGCTTGCAGTAACGCCAAACAATAAAAATTTTTTATATTCACCTTTTTGTATAGTCTTTTCAATTATCTCAAGCCCCGATTTCTGTTCATTGTTTAATCTTATATTTTTAAAGGGCTCACCTGTTTTACTCTCCAACTTGCTGTGTTTCCTCGTAACGATCTGTTCAATACTTTTTCTCTTCTTTTTTAAATAAGCAGGCAAAGCATTCTCAATTGCTTCGCCCCAAGAACACATATAATGCTGACTCATCCAGTACGTAAGAGCAAGGAGAGATGCTTTAAGAATCGGCTGGGTATCGATTATTTCCGCTATTTCTTTTACCTTGGTTTGATCACCCTGATATTCATGTGTAGGGCCAGATACAATGTATCCAATAATAAGACGGTTCCTGAACGGAATAAGGGCGCGGCGGCCGATTAAGGATGGTTCAATAAAGCGGCTTTGAATTTTATAAGTATAAGGATCATTTACAGCAAGTCCTACAGCAATGTCTATGTAAGAATAAGAGTTCTTGTTCATGTGTTAATTGTATTATGACGCAGATTATCGCAGATCTAACGCAGATTAACGCATATAAATTTTGAGAATATATCTCTTTGATGTCATTGCGAGGAGCGTAAGCGACGAAGCAATCTCTGAACTCGAGATTGCTTCGCCCTTCGGGCTCGCAATGACATTTAAGATAGACATTCTTAAAAATTTCTCAAATCCATCTGCGTCTATCTGCGTTTATTTGCGTGTAATTTGCGACTATCTGCGTTTTATTACAAGCCTAGTTCTTTCTTAATTAATTTCAAATCTTCCCACGCTTTCCTCTTTTCCGAGGGATTTCTCAGAAGATAGGCTGGATGAAATGTGGGAAGTAGTTTAGTGTTGTAATAATTATGGAATACGCCGCGCAAGCGTGAAATAGGTACGTCGCTCTCAAGAAGTGTCTTTGCAGCAAACGAACCTAAAGCACAAATTATTTTGGGTTTAATTATTTCAATCTGCTCCATGAGGTATGGCTGGCAGTTCATAATTTCCTGCGGAAGCGGGTTTCTATTGTTCGGGGGGCGGCACTTAAGCACATTACCTATAAATACCTGAGAGCGTGAAAGCCCTATTGCTTCAATCATTTTGGTAAGCAGTTGCCCGGCACGGCCCACAAACGGAAAACCCTGCCTGTCCTCTTCAAAACCCGGAGCTTCCCCCACAAACATGAGTTTCGCATTAGCATTTCCCGCTCCAAAAACAACATTGTTCCTATTCCTCACCAAAGCCTTACATTTGACACAAGAATCTGTTACTTTTGCCAATTTTAAAAGAGCTTCCTTTTTACTGGGTTTTGCCTTTTGGACAGAGCCTGCTCTCGCCTTTACTTTTTTCTTATTTCGTCCTCTAACAGGTATGCTTGTAATGCCATCAGCTTCAAGTGACTTTATGTGGGCCTTAACACAGGAGATTATCTTTTTGTACTCATTCATAATTATGTAATATTTTATACCGGGCGAGACAACCTCGCCCCTACATTACATGGAATATCTGTATTAATCCGTATTTTCAAATCCGTGTCTATCCGTGTATCTGCTAAGCCTAGAACTGTCTCTCATAATCTTCAGGTTTGGCTGCCTTATGCTGTTTTGGGATCCAATAACTTGTACTTGATTTATCAATTCTCTCATGAAGCATATCTCGTCCAAATATGCGAGCTATCATACCAATAGGCGTGAAAACAAGATAAAAAGCTACAAATAACATAAAATAAGTAAGCAGTACACGCACAATAACCAATAAAGATGCAAGTAAAAAATGTACCGGCTTTAAAACTACGGGAATAATAAATGCCGAGGCAAGAAAAAATCCTGAACCTATATAAAAGTAAAAATAAAACGGCTTTCCGCGCCACAACCAAAGGCTCCCTAATATCGCTAAAACAATCCCGAAAGATATGCCGAATTTCCGCAATTCCCCTCGGCCGCTTTTAATACTTTTTATTTCATCTAATATAACCATAAGTCTTAATCCAATTCAAACTCCTTGAGCCAGTCAACATCTTTATCCAACGGCTTTTGATCTTTCTTCTCCAGTAAATAATTTCCCATTATAAGGTAATCCATATTAGTGCGCATAAAACACATATAAGCATCATGAGGAGTACATACAATGGGCTCGCCTCGTACATTGAATGAAGTATTAATAATAACCGGACATTCATATTTTTTATCAAAAGTCTTAATCATTTGATAGTATAAGGGGTTCGTTTCTTCACTTACCGTCTGAACACGGGCGGAATAATCCACATGTGTAATCGCAGGAACAGAAGACCGAACAACCTGCAATTTCCTCAGGCCGAACTTCTCTTCCTCCTCTTTATCTACTTTTTTTCTCTTTTTATCCTGAACCGGTGCAACAAGAAGCATATAAGGACTTTCGGAATCTATTCCGAAATATTCAGAACATTTTTCCCTAAGAACAGACGGGGCAAACGGGCGGAAACTCTCACGGAATTTTATCTTAAGGTTCATGGTCTCTTGCATATGAGGAGACCGTGCGTCACCAATGATCGAACGCCCGCCTAAAGCACGCGGCCCAAATTCCATCCTGCCCT
>CAZLCT010000130.1:0-5762 GCA_964558015.1 uncultured bacterium
TGTCAAAACGATTACGTAATGGGTCGTAGCTTGCCGTTATTCCTTCGCTAGATGCATTAATTTTAAATACTATGTCATAAAAAGTTTCATGAGAAGGATCAACAGTAATCACCGTTTCATTTATTTTAAACGAACCCTGTTTAACCTGAGACATTTGCCTTGAATCTTGTATTAATTTACTTTGTTCTTGAGGAGTGATAACGACTAGTGATTTTTCAAGTGTTGGAGGATTAATCCGGGTCTTGCGATCATCAATGACAGTTGTATTGCATCTTCCTCTTATGCTCTCTTCCAAATATGCTAGAGAAAGCCCTAATAAATTCAAGTAAGACTGAATTGCCGATTGATTTTCGTTCCCTACTGCTTCAATCCCTGTTACCATCACTACCACTCCTTGGCTGCCCAGTCATCCTGGCTGAGCATATTAATTATCCATAACCTTATCTTAAAGATAATATTATTCCTTCGTGAAACCACCTGTTGTCATTTATTGACATCTAACCAACAACTTCTCAACGGGAGTTTAATCTACGAAATAACATTTTATTCTTTACAAATGCAACAATTAACGGTTTCCAAAAACCAAGATAAAAATTAATAATTGGCAAATATTTCATTTTTTCCTTTCCCAATTTGGCTTACATAAAAGCCTTTAATAATAATTATCAATTCGAGAATTTAATATTCACAAAGAACCAAATACAAAAAAAAATAGCCAGGAAATAACCTGGCTATCTATTATTATTTATAAGACACTCTTACAACCCAAGATAAAAGGTACACCCTAAATTTTTATCTGTCAAGGGAGGCTCTTTAAAATTCTGATATTTGCGGCAAGAATAATAATGCAGGTTATATAAATCTTTATATTACAATATCTTACAATAATTTATTCCGATAATTCTTAAAATATAAGAACGCCAAAATTGTTTTTGCATCCTTAATAGTTCCATTATTTATCATATCCTCAATATTTCCAAGTGATAACATCTCGGTTCGTATTATTTCATCATCATCTGGACGTGCATCAGTAGCTTCATATAAATCCTTTGCAAAGAAAAGATGCATTATTTCGTTACTCACACCAGGTGATGGATAATAAGTTAACATCTTTTTTATCGTTTTGGCACGGTATCCACATTCTTCTTCAAGTTCCCGTTGTGCACATAATTCCAATGATTCATTATCATGTGCACGTCCTGCAGGTAATTCCCAAATAAAACCACCTGTTGTATAACGATATTGATTAATTAATATAAATTTATTATCACCCATAAAAGGCATTATAACTACAGCATTTCCTTGTTCAACGATTTCCCACTTTATTTTATTATCTTTATACTTTACCGTATCAACACGTACATTTATAACTTTCCCATTATATATTCGTTCAGTTTTAATCTTTTTAAACGGTTCGCTCATAGAATAATCTCCGATATTTTTATTTTGTTATATTTACTAAAATATTCGATCCTATTTTTGACTTTAATTTTTTTGATGCTGAACCTTCACGTAGGGCAATCTCTAAAAAAACCTGAACTTCCCCTTAAAGCAATAAGTTTTCCTTTAGCTACATTTTTATACGAATGAGATATTCCATCAATTTGATTACCATTAACTTTTATTTTAATTTTTTTATTTTTATTAATCGTATCTACATTTATATTTGTAACAAGGTTACCAAAAGCATCCACATGAATAACATTACCATGGATTTTCATGCTATATTCTTTTGCTTTTGATAATGATAATAGTAAAGGTTTTTTGAAAACAGGACCTAATTTTTTGAATGTTTTACAAACACTAACGGCTTTACTCGCTGTTAAATATGCTGCAACCGGAGTAAATATATCACGCCCGTGAAACGTAGTGCTAACATTTTTAAGAAAATATTTTTTGTTTCTAACAATACGCAACTCTCGATTTCTTTCATTTTGTAATACATATGATAAAACCCCATTATCAGGGGCAATAAAATAATAATCTTTTGTTTTTACGGCTAATATTTTTCTCGAACTGCCTACTCCTGGATCCACAACAATTACGTGAACAGTACCTTTTGGAAAATAGTGGTAAGAAATAAAAATCTGAAATGCTGCGTTCAAAATATCATGGCGTGGAATTTCATGTAGAATATCAATAATTTTAACAAAAGGATTGATAGAATAAATTACCCCTTTCATTGATGATACATATTGGTCCTTATTACCAAAATCAGTGAGCAATGTTATAAATGACTGTTTATTAGGCATAAAATTATGTCTTAGATATTTTTCCATTATTAAAACCGAAGAATACTCCAAAACTTTCACCAATTAAGCAAAGAGAAAGAGAAAAAATCAAACCATTTATAAAAACCAACAACCAGTTTTCATCCTTCAGAAAAGTCATCTCATTTAAAAATATTCCCCAAACAGTCATAATTATCATAAAAATGCATGGGATGGCTGTAAAAAGATATATGAATCCCCCTTTCTTTTTTAAATAAAGGGTAAGAACTATAAGAGTAAGTGCAGCAAGAATCTGATTCACACCGCCGAACACAGGCCAAAGTTCTAGGGCCCCCTTACCATCAACTCCTGTAGTAAATGCAAGAATGGCAGCACTTATGACCGCTACAGCAGTGGCTGTGAAACGATTAGTAAGAAAATTTAGTTTCGTATTCGTAAAAAGCTCACTAATAACATAACGCTGAATACGTGTTGCACTGTCTAATGTAGTACCCGCAAAAGAGGCAATGAATACCCCCATAATAACAATACCAATTCTTTCCGGAATGCCAATAGAACGCATCATATTTGATGAACCAATAACAACAGCCTTAATTTTAGAACCTAATCCAAATGACGATATCCAAGAAGCATAATGAGCATCCCATGCTGTAACACCTGTTAATATATTTCCCTCATTTGTACTGTATTTCAAACCAATACCAGCAGCAACAGCTACAATAACAAGAGTCGCTAATGCAGCTTCAAGCAGCATTGCGCCATAGCCGACAAACAATGCGTCCTGCGGCCGTGCAATCTGCTTTGAACTTGTGCCAGATGAAACAAGAGAATGAAAACCAGATATTGCACCGCACACAATGGTCATACACAAAAACGGCCAGATAGGAGGTGCACCGGGAGGTTTTAATCTAAACGAAGGTGCAACAATACAAATTTCCGTGGTAAATCCAGAAACACATGCGCCGATAAAAAGAAATCCCATAACAATAAAGAGCTGCCAAGCATTAATATAATCCCTGGGCTGGAGCAGATTTGTCACAGGCAATGTGGAAGCAAAAAATACATAAACTAAAAGGATAATAGTCCATAATCCTGTTGCTGGTATCCATAAAATATCCGGTATTGTAAAGGGAACATAACTACCAGCTACCATTGAAATATACATAAAACATACTGAAATAACAGTAGCGTATGTTACATTGGCTCCTTTTTTATAAACTGCTTTACCTAACATTACAGCAATAGGAATTTGTAACCAAACCGGTAAAACAGATGTGGGAAATAAACTAAAGATTATCGCGATAATTACACCAAATACTGAAATAACAATCAAAAGTTCAAAAAATACTATCAAAAAAAATATATATCGTATATTCGGGCTGATATACTGAGCAGCAATCTCTGAAACAGACTTCCCCTGATTTCTCATAGAAATAATAAGTGCCCCAAAATCATGAACCGCTCCTATGACAATTGAACCAAAAAAAATCCATATCATAGCAGGTACCCATCCCCAAATAATACCGATTGCAGGACCAACAATCGGACCTGTTCCTGCTATGGATGTATAATGATGACCAAATATAATGGCTTTTTTTGTAGGAACAAAATCAATTCCATCCTCACATACTTTAGAAGGTACATCCTCAGCATGACTGATTTTAAATATTTTACGTGCTAAAAATTTTCCATAAGTATTGTATGCAATAATATAACCAAAAAAAGATATAATTATTAATGCAATAACATCCATAAACTTTCTCCACTTAGTTAATTATTACTGCTTCATATCGTAAAATTTGATTACACCCAACCAACCGGAACGCCTTTATCCATTATCTTTTTATCATCAACAAAAATTGTAGGTGCAAGGATAACACCGTCTAAATGCACAGGCACATTATTATTACCACCATATGACATATTGTTCCCAACGGCAATATGACAGGTTCCTAATACTTTTTCATCTTCCAGGACATTTCCAATAATCTTAGCTTTTGGATTAGTCCCTATGCCCAATTCAGCAATAATATATGCATTAGGCCCTATAGAATCTAAAAGACTAACTAATTCTTTAGACTTTTCACCTGTTATCTGTCTTACCATTCCATCGGAAACATCAAACTTCAGTGGTTTATCTAGCTTACCGAATGTGGGAAATGATGCATCAACTATGTATACTCCATTAGCATTTTCAGGAGCAAACGAAACCTCTCCTTCAGGCAGGTTGCCAAATGCACCTTTATAATCAAAAATACCTCCATCTCCATGATATACTTTCCGCATCCCTCTTGCTATTGTTATGTCTGTACCTAAATCGGTATTTATTTGTATTTTTTTTGCTTCTTTCAAAATAGAATACAATGACAGCGATATTTCTTTTACCTTCTCATAATCAACATCGAAACACCTATTAATAATATCCTCTGTTATCATAGGCATAGATGCTATACGAACACCCCTTTCTTTTGCATCACGACGAGCTTTTGTATGTGATAAAGATTTATTAGTCATGAGTAACTCAACATCATAATTCAACATGCATTCAGCTACAGGAGCCGGAGGTTCCTGGCCATGTTCTTTTAATGGTTCCATAACCTGAATATCAGCACGAAAACATATGCGGCTTGCATAGTCAAAAAAAGGGCGTGCTATTTCTTCCTTGATTGTATCGGTAACAATTAAACATTTTTCATCACTTTTAAGCTTAAGTGAATTATAAAAAACAGCCTTAATTGCTGATTCTTTTATCATTTTTTTCTCCACCTTAAAAATATAATAATATCACATTAAAACATTCAACTAAAATTACACATTATTTATTATACGGTCCTCCATGTATTATGTCAAATGAACGGTATAATGCCTCGATAAGAATTAAACGAGCCAACCTATGCGGAAAAGTCATACGGGAAAGCGACATTTTATAATGAACCTTTTCTTTTATCTCTTTAGACAAACCTGTCGGCCCTCCTATAATAAAAATCATCGTACGAATACCTTTATGCATACAAGTTTTTATAAATTTAGCAAATTCACAAGAGGAAAATTCCCTGCCGTCATCACTTAAGAGAACCGAATAGGTATCCTTTGATAAATAAGATAATATTTTTTGGGTATCCTTTTTATAACCCCTAAGCGATAAATCATTAATCTTAGAACGCTTAATATCAATAAGCTCAACTGAGGTATATTTTTTTAATCTTTTTAAATAGTCACTTTCAATAACCTGTATATTACGGGAATCAGATTTTCGTAGTGATAATATTTTTATTTTCATAACATTTGCTTAACATCGTAAAAATAAAATTATTGCATAAGCTTCATTGTTTTTTACAATATAAATTCAACCTGTATAATCAAAATTAATTTTATCAACCTCATTTTCTATTCTTACAATTAATTCCTTCATCCCCTCACCATTAAGAGCTGAAATAAAAATGGCTTCTGGAAATACCTTTATAATATTTTCTTTAATTTCTTCATTTATTTTATCTATCTTATTAAATACTATAATCTGTTTCTTGTCAT
>CAZLCT010000131.1:0-5705 GCA_964558015.1 uncultured bacterium
AATCTGCTCATTTAGCAAAAAAAATAAGTGAGAGCATTACAAAATCATTTAATATTGATGCTCAAATTATTAATATCAGCTTGAGTCTTGGTATGGTAAACTATCCCGAAGATGGTGTAGATAAGGTGAGTTTATTGAAACACGCTGATATTGCCATGTACTTTTCCAAAAAGAATAGAACCGTCTTTTCTCATTACGATTCTAGTGAAGACATCTACAATCGCAATCGTCTTGTGTTAATTAACGATCTACGTCACGCCATAAAAAATGATACACTCGAACTCTATTACCAACCTCAAATTGATGTTCAAAATGGACATATAATAGGTGCAGAGGCCTTATTGCGCTGGAATCACCCCGAACGCGGCCTGCTGTGCCCCGGCGAGTTCATCGCCACCTGTGACGACCTGGGACTGCTGAAGACCATCGGTTACCAGGTGATTCAGCATGCCTGCTCGGCCCAGGTGTGGTTGGCGCAACAGGGCATGGAAGACGTTGACGTTGCCGTGAACATCTCTGATCGGGAACATGAGTCTTTCACGAATCTTCTTTGGGCAGTTTTTCATTTAACAGAGGAACTTGTTAATAGAAAGAGACTGAGCGGATTGCCTGAAACCGATTATGAGCACCTTGCTGGAGATATAAAGAGGGTATACCATCTTTTAATTGCAGAATGGCTGGATTATATGAAACATTTAAAATCCAACTATCCGTATTTATTCTCTCTTGCAATCAGAACTAATCCATTTGATGCAAATGCATCTGTTGAAGTTAAGTGAATTGCAGAATGTATGAATTAGCTATTTGTTATTAAATATCTATTAGAGTAATGTTTTTTTAAGGAAGGAATTTTATTAATATGATCAGTACGGGAATAAAAGGTTTAGATGAAGTAATTACTGGTTTAAGGGCGGGGGACAATGTTGTCTTGCAAATCGATGACATAGACGACTATATCGGTTTTGTAAGGCCATATGTGCAGGAGGCTTTAAAGAATAATAAGAAAGTTATTTATATAAGGTTTGCTAAACATAAAGAATTAATCCCGACATCAAAAAAAATAAAGAGATATGAGTTAAACGCTTACGCCGGATTTGAGACTTTTACTACAAAGATATACGATATTATCACCCAGCAAGGCGTAGGGGCTTATTATGTGTTTGATTGCTTGTCCGAACTGCTTTCCGCATGGGCAACGGACCTCATGATAGGTAATTTCTTTATGGTTACCTGTCCTTATCTTTATGAGCTAAAGACATTGGCCTATTTCTCGATATTGCGCAATAATCATTCTTTTAAGTCCATAGCCAGAATCCGTGAGACAACGCAGATACTTGCTGATGTCTACCGTTACAAAGGAAGGTGTTATATACATCCACTAAAAGTATGGGAACGATATACGCCTACTATGTTCCTGCCGCATCAGAAGGATAAAGATAAATTTATTCCGATTACCGACAGTGTTAGTTCCGTTAAAGTTCTTTCTTATATTAGAAAGAAGGGAATCGAAGCAGCTAAAAGGAATCTCGATTACTGGGACCGGTTGTTCCTTGAGGCAGAGGAGTTGTTAAAAGAAGGTGGAGGGGAACAAAAAATTAAAAATATGATAAAGAAGTTATCCGGAATAATGATTTCGAAGAATAAAAAGATTTTATCTATGGTAATACGAAATTTTTCACTTGAAGAGTTTATAGATATAAAATCTAGGTTGATTGGAACAGGTTTTGTCGGAGGGAAAACCGTGGGCATGCTTTTATCGAGAAAAATTCTTTCAAAAAGTAAATCATTGAATTGGAATGATATCTCAGAGCCTCATGATTCTTTCTATATAGGTTCTGATATATTTTATTCTTATATTGTGCAGAATCACTGGTGGAAATTGCGAATGCAGCAGAAAACTGAGGAAGGATATTATGGAATAGCAAAAATTTTAAAAGAGAAAATGCTTTACGGGATGTTTCACGAAGAAATCAGAGAAGACTTTCAGCAGATTATAGAGTACTTTGGTTCATCTCCTATTATTGTACGCTCAAGTAGTCTGCTTGAGGATAGTTTTGGTAATGCCTTTGCGGGAAAGTACGATAGCATATTTTTGGCAAATCAAGGAACTCCTGAGCAAAGGTATATTCAGTTTGCCGATGCTGTAAGGCGGATTTATGCAAGTGCAATGAGTGAAGATGCCTTAGTGTATAGAAAACAGCGTGGCTTAGATAAATTAGATGAACAAATGGCGCTTTTAGTCCAGAGAGTTTCAGGTGCTCATCACAATAATTATTTTTTCCCTGATCTAGCAGGAGTTGGGATATCTTATAATACATATGTATGGAATAAAGACCTTCATCCTGAAGCAGGTATGCTAAGACTTGTATTTGGACTTGGAACAAGAGCGGTTAATCGCGTCGAAGGGGATTATCCGAGAATGGTTGCACTTGATAACCCATTACGAAGACCGTATGCAGAAAAAAGTGATTTAAGAAAGTATTCGCAGCACGAGGTTGATATCATAAATACAAAAGATAATGCATTTACGACTATTCCTTTTGAGACTCTCATGGAAGAAAAAGCTTATAAAGATATAACTTCTTTGGCAGTAAAAGATTATGAAGCCATAGAAATGATGAGAGACAGGGGTATAAAGGACAAAGAATACTGGATCTTAACACTGGATAATCTTTTTAATGACAGTATTTTTAAGGACTATTTCGGAAAAATATTAAAAACACTCCAGCATAGTTATCATTATCCGGTTGAGATAGAGTTTACGGTAAATTTTACAAAGGATAATAGTTTTAAGATAAATCTTCTGCAATGCCGCCCGCTGCAGACACAGGGACTAGGACGTAGGATAGAAATACCGTCACGAGTCATCAAAGAAAATATACTTTTTCAGTCACAAGGATATTTTTTAGGAGGCAATATTTCCCAAAAGATTGATAGAATCGTTTACGTAGATACGGGAAAATATGCTGAACTTACCTTTACCGAAAAATATGATATTGCACGTATCGTAGGAGATTTAAACAGGGCTTTAGGAAACAGGGATAAAATACCTACTTTACTTATAGGACCTGGCAGATGGGGCACCACAACGCCTTCTTTGGGTATACCGGTTAAATTTGCCGAGATAAATAATGTAGTTGCTCTTATGGAGGTTGCATTTTCCGCCGGTAATCTTATGCCGGAATTGTCATTTGGAACGCACTTTTTTCAGGATTTGGTAGAAACTAATATATTCTACATTGCATTATTTACCGAAAATAAAGATGTCCTATTCAACTCAGAATTGATGATGCAATTTAGTGATGTATTCCCGAAACTTATTGCAAAGTCAGAAAAGTATAAGGATATTATCAGAGTCTATGACGTAGCAAATAGAAATTTAAAGATAATGTCTGATGTGGTATCTCAGAAAGTCATATGTTTTATGGAGAAGAAAAAGTAGTGAAATAATTAAATCATCATTATTTTCATAGTTTATAAAATATTGGTTTAGTAGAAGATAGTAAAATGTTAATAAATGTTGCTTTTTTATTTTTTTCTTATATAGCTGCTGTAATTGCAACTCTGGCCGGTTTTGGAAGTTCAACGTTACTCATACCGGTTGGAATTATGTTCATGGACGCAAAAACTGCTATTTTTCTCATTGCCTGTTTTCATTTATTTAATAACACATTTAAGATAAAAGCCTTTTGGAATAAGATTGACTTCAAAACTTTCATATTTTTCGGCATTCCGAGTATTGTTTTTGCTTTCCTCGGAGCTTTATTAATTTCAAAAATTCAAGTTGATACTATAAAAAAATCTGTTGCTGTATTTTTAATAATTTTTGCAATATATTCACTTCTGAAGCCAAAGTTTGCTTTTAGGGAAACACGAATTAATGCAATATTAGGTGGAAGTTTATCAGGGTTATTGGCAGGGCTAATTGGACTGGGGGGTGCCATTAGATCATCATTCCTTATTGCTTTTAATCTATCCAAAGAGGTTTATGTAGGTACTTCAGCCATGATTGCTTTTGTCATAGATTTAACAAGGATTCCTACATATTTATTAACCGATATTGTTCAGGATTCATCATATTATATTCTTTTGCCATTTTTGGTAGTTAGTGCTTATTTCGGTGTGAAAACAGGAAAGAAATTTTTAGGCCGAATCAATCAGCAAACATTTCGTAAGATTGTGCTCATAGCTATCTTGCTTGTGGCAGTGAAATTATTATTTTTGTAAACCTATTAAGGGTCAAATTTTTATTATTGGTAAATAAATCAATAATAACGATTTGACCCTTGAAATATTTATATGAGGAAAAAGATAAAGCGTAGCGGAAAGTTTTTTGTATATATAGTCCAGTGCAAGAACGGCAACTATTACACCGGATATACGAGCAATCTCGCCAAAAGAATAGAAGACCACAATACGGGACGCGGAGCCAAATATTTAAAAGGAAAGGGGCCTATAAAACTGCTTTTTGCAAAGGAATTTAAATATTACAGAATCGCATTACGCTGGGAAAGAGATATAAAGAAGTTGCCGAGAAAACAGAAGGAATTATTAATAAGTGAATATAGAAATGGTAAATGCAGGAGACAACGATGAAACAATGGTATGAGTCATTATTTGAAAATTATGCAAAGAGATATGATAAGGAGTGTTTTGTTCAGGGAACTCTGGGTGAATGTGATTTTATAGAACAAGAATTAAATTATAACAAAAATATGAGAATAATTGATGTGGGTTGCGGAACAGGGAGGCATTCGATTGAGCTATCAAAACGAGGCTACAGAATCACTGGAATTGATTTGTCAGAATCTCAGCTTACCAGGGCAAAGGAGAAAGCAAAACTGTGTAATCTTAAAATCGATTTTCAGAAACTTGATGCACGCAAACTTCCTTTTAAGGGAGAGTTTGATGCTGCCATAATGCTTTGTGAAGGTGCGTTTTCTTTGATGGAAACAGATGAGATGAACTTTGAGATCCTCAAGAACGTAACAAAAGCGCTCAAAAGTAAAGGCAAGTTTATTTTCACCACATTAAACGGATTGTTTCCGTTGTTTCATTCTGTCAATGAATTCTATAAGTCGGTGCAGAAAGAAGGCCAGTCCCAGTGTAAAGAGTGCTCCTTTGATTTGATGACTTTCCGTGATTATAATACTGTTGTGTTTGAAGATGATTTAGGCAATAAAAAAGAACTAAAATGCAATGAGCGTTATTATGTGCCAAGTGAAATAACCTGGCACCTTAAAACCCTTGGGTATGAAAAAATAGATATTTTTGGTTCGAAGCTTGGAGCCTACTCACGGAAAGATCAATTAACTCCGGAAGACTTTGAAATGCTCGTGGTTGCAGAAAAATAGGCACGTTAAAAGGTTGTGCGAATCTTCAGTGGCGCCGAAATTCCGTATAACTGCCATAGATGGTAAATCCTATAAATAAGATCGATGGAAAGAAATATATTTTTCTCGAGACAGGCAGGAGCCAAGATCTCTAGAGAACCGTCTATCGTAAAAGAGGGAGAAGGGAAAAAAATGGCTGACTGGAAAAACATTTCATAAGTGGAGAGCTGACTACGTTTCGCATTAGATTTTTTGTCCTATTACTATGAAGTATCCACCCAAATTTCTCAAAGCATATATCCACTTTATCTGTTTAAGTGTAATTATTTAGCCGATTGAGTAAAAAAGTTAATAAAATTGTATTTGTTGCCG
>CAZLCT010000132.1:0-5596 GCA_964558015.1 uncultured bacterium
GGCAACAAATACAATTTTATTAACTTTTTTACTCAATCGGCTAAATAATTACGTTTTAAGACGGTAGTTATGAATATTATGCATTCGGAGTTATCTATTTCTTTAATAATTTCTGGGTTCATCATAGTTTGGTTAATGGTTGTTCTTGATTATGAACGGCAGAGGATTGATATGTATTAAATTAATATTAAGTAACTAATAAAGTTATGTTTGTTTTAAGTTGTAGAAAATGAAATCAAAAGAGTGTTTTTCGTTAATTTTTATTTTTATATTAACTTTATGTTTTGCTTACTTGGCATTATCCACTTTTGCCGTTAAAGATGGAGAACCTAATATGAATATTTATTCTTTCAGTGTTAGAAGCATTGACGGGAAAGAAGTATCACTAAGTAGATACAGAGGAAACGTTGTTTTAATTGTTAATACTGCTTCTAGATGCGGTTTTACTGGACAATATAAAGATTTAGAGAATCTTTATAAAAGGTACAAAAATCAGGGTTTTATGGTGCTTGGATTTCCCGCGAATGATTTTTTTAATCAGGAACCGGGTTCAAACACAGAGATAAAACAGTTTTGTAGTATTAATTATGGAGTAACTTTTGATTTATTTTCCAAAATTAAAGTCAAAGGCAAAGACATTAATCCTCTTTATGATTATTTAACGCATCATAAAGAATTCGGAGGTAAAATTACCTGGAATTTCAATAAATTCTTGATAGATCGTCAAGGAAATGTTGTAGGTCGGTTTGGGACAAGAATTAATCCTATGTCAGATAAAATAATTAAGACAGTTGAGAAATTTTTATAAAACGAGAGAAAAAAAGCGATTCTTTTAAATTATTTACATATAAAATTACACGACTTTTCATCCATATCGATTAGTAATTCATTAAGCGGGTCTTTTTGGCGGGCTTTTAGCATATATTCCCTGTATTTTTCTTGGTTTCCTTTCCATTTATAAACCTGTGCTAAACGAACGTAAGAGTCAACAAAGTTTGGATCCTTTTTTATTGACGTAAGCAGCAACTTTTCTGCTTTATCAAGGTCGCGTCCGAAAAAACGAGGTGCCAGAAGATAAAACGTGCCTTTTGCAAATAACGTCCCTGCCGCATTGGGTAGAATTTTTTCAGCTATTTTCAGGTGCCTTAGGGCTCGCGGTCCGTATATCATTTTTTTGAATGGGTTTCCGTGGTGGGTAAGCATACCGCATGCTGCAGTAATCATAAGGTGCGCACGAACGAAATTTTCAATATCCACGTTTTCGATTCCCTGATCTATAACATGCTCGGCAAGACGTATACACTCATGAAAATCAAGCGTGAGATACTTAATAAAACCAAGAGTAATAAAAGCTGGACTGAAATCAGGATGTTCACGTACCAGTATTTTGAGTCTTCTGGAACTTTCGTTTAGTTTATGTTCACGCCGCAGGAGTTCGCACAAACCCCATTCGGCTTCGTGTGATTCTGGATCTAGCTCAAGTAGTTTTTCAAAAGCAGATTTAGCATTAGAATAATCATATTCATATAAATATACCAATCCTGCCAGATAAAGCAGTTCATTATCATCAGGTTCGGCCTTGAGGCGTGAATTTATTTCACCTATTGTTAATGTTCTTGATTCATCATGAAGGGCCTGCCACTGAATTGCGTAGGTTTCAGATGAGGATTGTGTTAAAAAGAAAAGACCAAATGTGAGTGAAATAAGAAAATAACGAAGACAGTGCATAGTTTATTTTTCATCCAGGCTGGAAGGACGTTTAAAAGGTATACCGTATTTTTTGCATAAAAGATTAGATGTAATACGAGCCGATTCATAAATAGTAGGTAAGCCGCTTCCCGGATGGGTTCCGCCTCCTACCAAATAACAATGATCCAGTTCCTCAAATTTATTGTGCGGCCTCCAGTAAAGCATTTGTGGAATATTATGTGCGAAGTTGAATTCGGCTGCGTGATATACATTATAGTCATGCTCCCAATCGTTCGGAGTGATTACTTTTTCCACTTCTATGTTTTGGCGTAAATCAGTAAGCTTGGCTCGCCTTATTACTTGATCAAGTACGTGCTCCCTAAACCCGGATTTTTCCTCCTTCCAGTTAATATTGCTGAAATTATTAGGAACAGGTACCAGTATATATAATGTAGATTTTCCCTGGGGTGCAAGAGTTTTATCGGTGACACATGCATTTTGTACATAGAAGGATATGTCTTTTGATAGTTTTAATGTCGAGAATATATCATCAACATTAGCCCTGTAGTTTTGTGCGAAAAATATATTGTGATGCAGCAGTGGATATTGTTTTTTTACACCCAAATAAATCATAAATGTTGAACAAGAATATTTCTTGCGCTCGAGCTTTGCGGCGCTGTATTTTTTTAATATACCCTCTGGTATCAGTGAAGTCATGGCATAAGCGAAATCTGCATTAATAATTACATCATCTGAGTAAACTTTGGTATTGTCTTGGAGTATAACTCCCGATACTGACTTGTCTTTGATGATTAATTCCTTAACTGCCAACCCCGTATTAATTTCACCTCCTGATGATTTTATTACTTTTGCCATTGCCTCTGAGATGGCGTTTAAGCCTCCGGTGACGTGATTGATTCCGTAAAAGTGTTCCATAAAGGAGAGAATACTAAAGAGTGCTGGACACTTCCAGGGTGACATGCCTAAATATTTAGACTGGAATGTAAAACATAACTGAAGTGCTTCATTATTGAAATAACCGGCTAAGTTTCCCATGAGGGATTTTCCCAATCCGACCTGCGGCATAGCTTTTAAGAATATGGGGTCAATAAAAGCACTTAATGAGGAGTAATCCTTCTGAAGACAAGGGAAAAGGGCGCGGAAACGCTTTTCCTCTGTTTTGTAATAGCGGTCCAATCCCTGTTCATTGCCAGGAAAGAGCTTGGAAATCTGTTCTCGCATGCGGGTTCTATCTGTGGTAGGATATATGGTCTTATCGTAGAAAACAAGACTGTAAAATGGATCTAGTGGCTTAAATTCTAAATAATCGGTTGCCTTTTTTCCTACTTCAGTGAACATTTCTTCAAGAATAAAAGAGAGATTTAGAAAAGTCGGTCCCGTATCAAAAGTATAACCATCTAGTTGGATGGGTTTATTGCGTCCTCCGACTAGTGTATCTTTCTCGAATATTTTTACATTGAAACCTCGGTGTGAGAGAATCATGCCGGCCGTAAGGCCTCCGGGGCCTGCACCTATGATTATGATTTGTTTTTGTTTTGTTCCCATAGCAAAGTGATTATATCGCATTATTATATTGAAGTAAATATGGGAATATAGAAAGAATTTAAAAGATAATCTGCTTAATGGAAATTTATATATTTAGTATTTGCCAATATAGGGGTAATCCATGAATTGGCTTAGTTTTATAGATTTGCTGAGGATTATTTATAATAAAGATAATCCTGATCTTGATAAAATTCAGAATAAAGGACTTCTTGCCGTTAAGATTGGGCAAACATATGCATTACGTATTGACTTTCTTAGGCCCCAGACCTGCAAACACCTTGCACAGTTATACCGTAACACACTCAAATTACCGTCCGAAGAAATCAGGAAGTTAATAAATGACTACATGTCTCCTGATAAGAGAAGGCGTCTTGTCCAGATTGATGAGCGTCCCCTGGCATCAGCATCTGTCGGACAAATTCATCGGGCTCGTCTTGAGGGCAAGGAAGAAGTGGTTGTTAAAGTAATTAAAAAAAATGTTACTGATGAGTTTAAAAAAGATGTTCACTCCGTTAGATCTTTTTTGCGATTTATACTGTTTGTCTATCCGGTCTTGCGAAAAGTTGCCGACCCTATGGGCATACTCAATCATATAGAATCATACACACTGCGCGAGCTTAACCTCCTAAACGAAATCCAGGGGCAGAAAATCTTAAAAGAGATTTATGACGAATACAAAAACAAGTTTGATTTGACATTAATGGAGTTCCCGCATGTTTATGAGGAGTTATCAAGTGAGAGGATTATGATTTCAGAATATATTCCTGGCAAAACATTTGATGAATTGCTGGAGGAAGGTGATATGCCGTATGAGCTGTTACTTGAACTTTTCAAGCTCCACGGATGTTTTATGTTCGGAAAAGGAACTTTCCACGGCGACATTCATCCGGGCAACATTATGTTGTATAAAAACAAACTATATTTTATAGATACCGGTGCGATATCAACCGTTCCTGATACGTTTCGCGTAGGATTATTTAATTTTTTTGATGCACTCACACTCTACGACTATGAGCAATGCACTTACCGCATAGAGGATATGTCTGTTAAAAAACTTGATAAGAAAAGTTTCATGAAATTTCAGGATAAATTTTACGAGTTGTATCGCGATTTCAAGGACAGCAGGGTAGGTGAAGTATCGCTGACACGAAAGATGATGGAGTCGATAAAACTTGCAGTGCGAAGCGGAATGGAATTTGAAACCGGAATTTTTGCTATCATAAAAAGCCTTATGTATCTTGACGGTATGGTATTGAAATGCAAACCTGATACGATTTTAGTTAAAGACTTGCGGCAATTTATCCCTGCATTTAAAAATATTATGTGAGCCCTCATGTGTTTTTCTGGATAAAGAGGGCTCATCCTGAGAGAGGCCGAAGGCCGAATCGAAGGATATCAGGTATTAAAAAGAGGGAGGAGCATATGGGATAGAGCAAAGAGAAGGTGGTTGACACGGGATTATTGATGCTGCGTGTAGGCATGGGTATCATGTTTATTATTCACGGGTATCCTAAAATTACGGGAGGTCCGGAAAAATGGCTCGCTCTGGGCCAGGCTATGGGAACCTTCGGAATAACGTCTATACCTCATTTCTGGGGATTTATGGCAGCACTTTCTGAATTTGCAGGAGGAATTTTACTGATACTCGGCCTTTTAGTACGTCCTGCGAGTCTGTTACTTTTAATTACCATGATAGTGGCTGCGGGTATGCATCTTTCGGCAGGGCAAGGACTTCAACAGGCTTCGCATGCCATAGAAGCCGGTATTGTTTTTCTCTATCTCTTGATTGCGGGTGGAGGGAAGATAAATGTCGTCAGTTTATTCGGTAAAAAGGCTCTGGATAATAAAGAGTAATTTCTTTTTTGAGCTTTGCTTCATGGAAAGGGAATGAATTATTCGACGTGCTGATTGAACGGAATGGTGGATTTCTTTTCTTATCCTCTTCAATATTTGAGGCTGTTTAATCAGATGCATAAGCTTTTCTTTTTCTTCATGGGTTAATATTTTTTTATTAAGACAATTTCGAAGGAATCGTTGATCTTTCATGGAAGCCCTTTTATACATTAAGAGCAAAGGTAAGGTCCGTTTTCCCGATGATATATCATTAAATTTTCCCTTTTCTCCTCTTTTGTTCGTGGTTAGATAATCTTTTAAGTCATCCTGTATTTGAAAGGCACGTCCGAGTATTTTACCCAGGTTCATGAGCCTGGTACGTTCTTTTCTAGAATTTCCGGCCAGTATGGCTCCGATAAGTAGGGGATAGGAGAAAGTGTACATACTTGTTTTAAGTAATTATTTAGCCGATTGAGTAAAAAAGTTAATAAAATTGTATTTGTTGCCG
>CAZLCT010000133.1:0-5398 GCA_964558015.1 uncultured bacterium
CTAAGCATTTGAAGTAACAAGACATAAAAAGTGCCCGATTCTGTATTTAGAATCAAGCACTTTTCTTTATCTCGAACTTGCGTTCGAGCTTAATTTTTGGCTCCCCAAACGAGACACGAGTCAAACTCCACAAGCCCAATGTATTCAACTACTTGTAAAGGTCTATAAACGGCGGACAAAGCGATTTGAGCTGTCAATTGACAACCGTTCCCGGCACCAACCCCACAACCAGTCAAAATGCCGAAGAACATCGTCAAAATCGCCCTCGATGTTAAAGCCTATACGGAAATCCATCCCGGACATTCCTACAGCCATGTGGCTGAAAACTTTAACGTGTCCTGAGCAAGGATAGCTCAATTATTAAAGATCATTGATAATCTACCTACAGATTTTATCACAAAACTACAAGAAACGGAAGATCCAATTATGCTTCGCAGGTTTTCCGGAAAACGTCTCCTAAGACTGGCTTCCTTCCAAACCCGAAAGCACATGGAAAGTGCCATCGAATCCCTTATGCCAAAAGAACATTATTGAACCGACCGAATTGCCTCCTTAATTTCCGGAATAGAATAAGAAGGCACACTTATGCAGGTAACGCCTGACTTTAGTAATTTTTCTAACCAATCAGGATTACTTACTAGCTCTCCGCAAACATATATATTATTTTTGTCGATAATATTCTTGTCAATAATCTGCCCTATCATTTTAACGACGAGGGCATAACCTTTTTCATAATAGTGGACAACATCCGGGCTTTCACGGCAAGCTACCATCATATACTGTATCAGATCATTGGTGCCTACTGCGACAAAAGAAACATGTTTAACAATTTCCTCAATATGCATAAAAGCTGAAGGGGTTTCAAGCATGGCTCCTATGCTAATGTCACGTAATTGATGTCCGCATTCTTTTTCTATATCTTTTCTGCATTTACTGAGTATATTCTTTGTAGTCTCAATATCTTCAACTGTAGTAACCATCGGGATGAGCAAATTCAAATTAAATTTCTCATTTAACTTGTATATCGCTCTCAACTGCGGTTTGAGTACATGTTTGTATTTTAGCAGAAAACGGATACCCCTTAAACCTAGAGAAGGATTAAGTTCCGGTTTTAGTTTTAAATACGGCAGGGACTTGTCGCCGCCTATATCCAGCAACCTGACTGTAATATTCTTGTCAGAAAAACTTTGGAACTTATTCGACAGTTCATTAATTATTTCATCTTCGGTAGGGAGCTTGTTGGTGAACATATAAAGCTGTTCCAGCCTCACTAAACCTATACCGTCACAGCTGTTCTCACGAGCTAACCTGAAGTCATCCTCAGAAAATGCGTTGGCATATATTCTTATATGCTTGCCTTTTTTAGTTTTCACAGGTTTTTCGGTATGCTCACGAATCTTAGAATAATTTTTCCTGAGTATAGTTTTTTTTGCTTTATGTTCGACAATATCTTTTTCTGTAGGATTTACGATTATTATTCCTGTACTTCCATCCAATATCAACTGCTCACCGAACTTTATCCTATCCAGAGGAATATTTAAATCAGTAATGCAGGTAATGCCGAACGATTTAGCCAGAATAGCGCTGTGTGAATAACTGCTTCCATTCTCTACTATAATCCCTTTTAAATTTTTTCTTTTTATGTGTACGGTATCTAATGGGAGCAATCTCTTAGCAATAATTATGCTATTCTCCGGTAAATCGGACAGGGGATTCCATTCATGGCCTGTAAGTATTCTTAATACCCTTAAACTAAGGTCTTCAACATCATCAACCTTAGATCTGATTATTTCACTGTCTGATAACTGCAATTTATCAGCAAGCCTCCTGAACACATTCTTAACTATCTGCTCGGCATTAACATGTTGTCGGTCAAGCTCGCCTTTGAGGTCTTTCGCAAGTTGCTTATCATTTATCATCTCTTTTTGAGCCGCAAAAATACTGCTGGCAACAGTATTGCCAGCAGTAAGCACATCCCTCCTCATGACATCTATGCCATCGGAAACGTGCGACATTGCAGTTAAAATACGTGCCATTTCCTCATCAATCCTGTTACCTGCAATGCTTCGGACTACTGTATTCCTTGACAGAATATCTTCGTAGAAAAACGCCCGCCCGATAGCAAAACCATGGGAGAGAGGTGTGCCATGAATAATCAGCCTTTTATTCTTATTTACTACACCCATATTTTATTTAAATTTCTCCTTTGCAGAACGCAACGCCTCCTTAAGATCATTGCCTGCTTTTTCCAATCCTTCTTTAAGGCTTTCCCTTGATTCAGCGCTTGTCTCTTTCATTTTCTGAAGCTTCTGGATCACTACCTGCTTTTTCTGGTTCAGGTCTTCTACGTGTTTATTGAGTTCGACTTTTGTACCGGAAAGAGCTTGATCAGCCTTACCCCTTGCTTCTTCAACCTTTTTTGTCCATTCTTTGAGCTATTCTGTGAATTTCTTGACAGACGCTTCTTTCTTAATCATTTTACTCACCTCCTTTTCTTAGAATACCTTTATTTTCTTAGATTCTTTCTCTTTTTCTTCATCGGTAGGAACTCTAGCAATTTTAACTGTCAATACGCCATTTTTATAATCCGCCATTATTTGGTTTTCCTTGACGTCATCAGGTAAGGAGAAAGACCTTGAAAAATGACCGTAGCTCCGTTCCTGCCTGAAGAATTTATCGCCCTGATTTTCCTCAACAATAGTTTCTCGTTCGCCTGCAATGAAAAGCACATTGTCTTTTATTTCTATATTGATGTTGTCTTTCTCCATTCCAGGGAGGTCTATTTTTACTATATAATAGTCGCCGTCTTCCCTGATATCAATATCCGGCTCAAAAAAGCTCCCCTGAGAACCTGTGTCAAAACCACGGCTCCTCATACCTCGACCGAAACTTTCATTAAATATGCTATTAAGTTGCTGTTGCATACGATCCATTTCTTCGAAAGGGTCCCATCTTCGCACACGTCTACGGCGAGATATTCCGAGCTGGCTTTGAGCAGACTGCTTTTCAGATTCCAGCTCATCAACCTTCTTTTGAAGTGCTTCTATCTGCTTCTTTAAATCTTCCGTATTATCTTTAGCAAACGAAGTATTGATGTTGTTTAAAAGTATCACAGTTCCCACAACCAACACAGCAATTACCGGTAGAATATATTTTACCTTTTTCATGGCTCTTGCCTCCTTTCAATCTATGAGCTAAGTCAGCATTTGAGCTGTGATGCCTATTCCATGACGCCACAGCTCAAAAATGCTTTCATCCTTTTATTTCAATTTTCTTAGGTTGAGCGTCCTTCGATTTAAGTAGTTTGACCCTCAAAATACCATTAACATATTGAGCGTCTATCTTGCTCTTATCAATATCATCTCCCACGACAAAAGACCTCACATACTCAAGCGGACAACGCTCCTTATAGATTACGGTATACCCTTTAGGCACTGTTTCATTATTCTGCCTAGTTTTACCCCTCAGAGTAAGTTCGCTCCCTTTAAGATCAAGCGAGATATCATCCTTTGTCAATCCTACCATTTCCGCTTCCACAATTACTTCATTTCCTTCTGTCTGTATATTGACAAGAGGCTGTATAACCAGAGTTTCACAATCATCCTGTCTGGGTCTTTTAATAAGCGCCATAGTCACACCTCCTTTTTCTATAAGGAAGTAACACCCCTAAAAGGGGCGTTACTTCACATCAATTGTTATTTGCTTAGGCTTTGATTCTTCTTTTTTCGGGAGAATAAGCTCCAGTACACCATTCTTGTAAGTAGCTTCAACTTTGGACGCATCTACTTCCGAAGGCAGACGCAATGCCCTATTGAAGGCACCGTAGAAACGTTCTGTCTTGACGTAATCTTTTTCGTTAGTCTCTTTTTCGTGCTTTTTCTCACCTTTTATCATTAAGATATCGTTGCGGACAGAAACGTCTATTTCATCTTTACTCATCCCGGGAATATCGGCTTTAACCATGACGTTGTCTTTAGAGTCATAAACATCAATTGCCGGACTCCAAGCTCCGTCTAGCAAGCCTGCATTCCTGTCCCCGAACCGCACTAGGGACGAATCAAACAGCTTGTTCATTTCATTTTGAATTGTTTCCAGATCCCTAAAAGGATCCCACCATGTTTCTTTTGGTTTCCAAGGTATAATAGCCATGATTAACACCTCCTTTTTAATTTGTCCGTTATGCCAATACCTGATTAATCCTTTATTTATTTCTATCACATCATTGCAATCACCTCCTTCCCCTTACATTTAGCACTCCACCAAAGCGAGTGCCAATCTTTAGGCAAAATTTTTTTACGCTGCATCTTCCATTTCCAATATAACCTTCAATCCTTTAACCTTAACACCTTTTTCGTTCATATATTCCCAACAATGCGCCAATTTCTTTAACTCACGTTTTGAATACAGCCTTGTTGATCCTTCTATTTTTCTCGCAGGACTAACAATCCCTTCGCTATCAAGCTGTTTGATAACCCAAATAGGTATATCAAGTAGCTTCTGCAAAATACCGGTTGTATAAATCGGCTCATCAATGTCAATTTTAAACTCAACAAATTTTTCGATTCTTTTCTTCTTCTTCATTTCCTGTCTCCATAAAAAATATAGCACGCTTTACGAAATTTTTCAAGTGTTTTTCGTAATTTTTTTTTCGATTATCGAATAATGCAAACTAATCGTCTTTAAGCTCCCCGGGCGGATATCTCAGGGAACTCTTTTGTGGAGTAAAGTTGCCACAGAATTGGATAGAGCACGCCGAAATGACCTCAAAATTACCCCTAAAGGACGACTTTTGCCCTCTCCTGACATGCAATCAGCACTTGTTGTTAATTTTTGATTATGGAAATGCGACCGCTTGAGACCGCTTTTTGGAAGGTATTTGAGCGTGGGTCAGTAATTATGCGACCACCTGCTTTTTGATTTGTAGATTGTCATAAAACCATGCTAACCTATACATTATAAACAAGTTAGTTTCATATAATAAAAGGAGCAATATTCATGACAACTAATAATAATTATACCACAGGCAACCGCCTGATTCACGCCTTTTTTGAGCTTACTGGCCAGCTCTTTCATGGTGATCTCATGCGCCAGATGGACTACTTGAAGTTAGAAAACAAAATCCTCAAGTCAAAATGCCCGAAACGCATAACTACCACAGCCGATGAAAAATATCTTCTCCTGAAATTCGGATTACGCCTAAACGGAAAAATAAAGAAATTTATTAATATAGTACACTATTCCACATTCCGCAGATGGGCGGCTGATAACGGCACCGAAAAAGGTAAATTCAAAGACAAGCGAGGCAGATCACGAATTATTCCGCTTAAAATGATCCAGATGATAATCCGCATGGCTAAAGAAAATCCCGGCTGGGGATATCCCCTGATCCGATCAAAAC
>CAZLCT010000134.1:0-5397 GCA_964558015.1 uncultured bacterium
ACAAATACAATTTTATTAACTTTTTTACTCAATCGGCTAAATAATTACGTTTTAACACACTTTTAGGACAAAATTGATAAAAATGACATAAAACCGGACTTATTTCAATATATTTATCATATCAATAATTATGAGAAATACTTACATACAGTATCCAATTCAAACGTATCAAAATTGTTACATAATTTGTGACCCAACATAGCTGCATTCTTTCTTTCTTTGTTTCTATTAATCATGAGGAATAAAACGTATTGAGACGCTTGAAAGCCTTGATTCTTTCTGTTGACCCGATCTTGGCCTTTGAAATTGCCCTATGCAGAAAATCGATTGATGTATCATAGACGCGGCGATTGACAGGATATGGATGGCCGTCTTTTCCTCCATGGGCAAAACTGTAACGGGCCGGATCACGAAAACTTGGTTTATCCCCGTAAACCAATTCCGATATTAATGCTAATGCCCGAATAGTTTTTGGTCCTACGCCAGGCATACCTAAAAGTGCTTCGAAATTATCCACTCCCCTCTCATATGTACTAAGTAGTATCTTATGTAAATTTTTAGGCTGTATTTCTTTTTGGCTTACGTAATGGTGCTGGCTGAGGGTTAAGGTTTCTATTTTTCTAAATTCATCCACCGCTTTATCAGGCTTCATACGCGCCACTTCTGTACTGCGCTCACGTGCCCCCTCACTCTCAAGCGCTACCATATTCAAAGCATTTCCTGTGTGGTCACAGCATATAGCTTTTTGCGGCTCACATACAAAGTCTTTTACTTCATCCCCAAGCCAGTGGTAACGTCTTGCCCAGCCCGTTGCATCATTCATGCCCTGCTGAATCACTGCCCAGCCCCCCTGGCCGTCACAGATAAAAGAATGCTGATAAATCTGATACCCGTCCTGCAGTGCGGTATTATCAACTTTTGCAGACATACGGCTTGCATAAATTAATTTCTCGGGATCTACTGAAATAAGACGCTGCTCACCGAGTTCTGTTAGTTCCTGCGGTGTTTTACGGGACGTACCCCCTTTTCCTCCGCATACATAAATATTAAGTTCTTTCTCTAATCCTTTCAATCCCTGTTTAAGTGCTCCGCATACTGTCGTGGTAAGACCTGATGAATGCCAGTCAAAACCAAGTGCACAGCCAAACGCCTGAAACCAGAAAGGGTCTGAAAGTTTCACCAGATATTCCTTATGCCCTACCTGAGAGCATATTACACAACTTATCTCACGCGCTAGACGTACCATACGCGAGAAAAGCCAGCGCGGTGCCCTGCCCCCATGAAGGGGAAGATTTGCAATACCGGTTCTTCTATTATGCGGGTTAAATGTCATGGTAAGAATTATACTGCTGGTTTGGGGAAAGGGGAATAGAAAAATTTGGAGAATTAATAAAATAATGCTCTCGCAAAGAATTTGTTTGCGAGAGTGTGACTTGTGAATCGTGATGAGTGATGGGTAATGTGTATCCCTCATCACTCATTACTCATTCCACTTTACCCTTTCAAATACGGAATCATTGCCCGCATTTGTGCTAATGCTTTATCCAATACCTCACGATTATCACACACTCCTCTGACTTCGAAACGCAGACATCCCTCCCGTATGTCCACATCAGGCTCATCGCCTATTTCCCGGAGCAGGGCCTGACGTCGCTCATCGCTCAGCCAAGCTCGCACTTGATCCGCGTTCTCTCCTTTTATCATAAATGCCTTATCAAATTCCTCATCACCTATTTTGACATCCTGCGCACCTATCATCTTGGTAAATCCGAGGAATGCATTTTCGTGATACAGGGTAAGACCGTGCGGAAGGTTGGGAATCTCAAGTGACATAATGGTAAAGACGCGGCGGTCTTTACTAGTTCCATAGATGGCAATGTAGAGACGAAACGCAAGGCCTTCAAGCACTCCGTTAATTTCACCCGGATCCTGAAACGCAATGGCTGCTTTTTTAGATAATAGTTCAGCTTTACCCGGCGGCGTATAATTTAATCCGTAAGTCTGGGCCAGTGTCTGCCACGTCTGGCGCGCCCGCTTTCCGTGCCTTAAAGTTGCTACAGCAGCAATTACAACAACTACAGGAAAAAGAATGAATATATACGGCTCAATCGCTTTCCACCAGTTCATGGGAATCTCCATAATTTTAAGACCAAAGACAGAAGACAACAGACTGAAGACCTTGGTCGTTGGTTTATTTTTTATAATAATGTAACTATTCTATCCAAAAAAAATGCCCTGGCAAACAATTTGTTTGCCAGGGCGTGATTCATAAATCGTAACGGAACTTCCCTTAATTAATACCTATTGGGTCGTCTGCCAAAGCCTCCTCCGCGCCGCCCGTCTCTTTTTCCTCGCCCTCCTTTGGGACCGGAAAAACCACGGCGCTCTTCGCGTGCACGTGCTTGGCTCACGTTTACTGTCCTGCCTTCAAGTTCTTTGCCGTTTAAGGTTGAAATAGCTTTTTCAACCTCTTCCGGTGATGAGACTTCAACAAAACCGAAGCCTTTGGACCGGTCAGTATATTTGTCTTTTATTATCGTAACACTCTGTACAGCTACTCCGTTTGATTCAAAAAAATCATTCAGACCTTCTTCATTGATTTCATAACTTAAATTACCAACATAAATTTTATTTTCTTGTGCACTCATTTTCTTAATCCTTCTGTAAATTATTTTTTATTTATTTAATTTCAACGATTGTTACATCGAAATGCAACTCTTTTCCTGCCAATGGATGATTAAAATTCAATACAACTGTGTCATTCAGCACTTCGGTGACAACAACCGGCATTGCTCTTCCGTCTTGTGTCTTTACAGTCAATATATCTCCTGCCTGCGGCTGCATATCAGGAGGCAACTGGGCTTTGGCTACTTCCTGAAATGCTTTAGGATCTATCTGGCCATAGCCTTCCTCCGCAGAAACGACGATAGCTTTTTGATCTCCCACTTTGAGGCCGTTTAATTGTTGCTCAAGACCCGAGACAATATCTCCATCTCCGTGGGTATATGTAAGCGGACCTCTTTCTTTCGAACTATCGACTTCCCTGCCATCAACTGTTAATACATAATCAAATGATACTTTTTTTCCTTTCTCAATCATGGATTCCGCTCCTTTCACGTTTCCTGAGTTTAAAACAATAATACCGATCATCATCACTAAGACGATGATTAATCGCTTCATAGATACCACTCTCCTTCTGTACTTTTTTTATTCTTGTTTGTTCTTGTTGCCGGGATAAGTTATTTATGCCGATAAACAACTCTCCCCCTCGTTAAATCATAAGGTGATAACTCTATATCAACCGTATCCCCTCTTAATATACGTATATAATGCCGTCTCATTTTCCCTGAAACATATCCCAGCACCATGTGCCCATTTTCTATTTCTACTCGAAGCATGGTGTTAGGCAGTACCTCGGTCACAACTCCGCTTACTTTAATAGTTTCTTCCTTTGCCATGGTTTACGCTGCTTTCTTTAAACAGATAATTGTTTCTCGAACTAAACTATCTATAAGTTCTTTTACCGACACGATTTCCTTTATCCTTGAAACATTACGCCCTGCAAAAATAACAGAATCTTCGATCAAATTTTCATCTACTGCATTGAGAAGCGCTTTAGCAATACAATAAGGTGCCGTCTTTACATCACAAGTTTTCAAGCATTGATAATTGCAAGCTATTTCTTCTGACTTTCCCTGCATAAGTTTATCAATAAAGCGCGTATGTATGGCTCTGCCCGGAAGTCCCACGGGGCTTTGAATAAGAACAAGGTCCTCATCACGGGCATCAATATATTTTTGTTTAAAGGAGGGAGGAACGGCACATTCATCAGTAGCCACAAAGCGTGTTCCTATCTGCACCCCCTGAACCCCAAGCTTCAGGAAACGGGCAATATCACTCCCGTCAAAAATCCCTCCGGCTGCAATTACAGGAATAGCCACCTTGCGACGCCCCTCACATTCATGTACAACTTCTAATACATCAGACACTATGTATTCAAGAGAATCCTTTCTCTTCTCCATGACCTCATCTAACGAAAATCCCAAATGTCCGCCCGCGAGCGGCCCTTCTACTATGATAGCATCCGGAATTCTGTTATACCTCTTTTCCCATGATTTAATAATGATGCGTGCAACACGGGATGAGGAAACAACAGGAATGAGTTTCACGGATGAGCCCTCTGCAAACTCAGGCAGGCGAAGCGGCAGGCCGGCGCCTGAAATAATATAATCTACGTTTTCACGTACCCCGGTACGGGCAAGGTCTTCAAAATTAGTTAAAACAGCCAATATATTAATACCGATAACACCGTTTGTTCTGCTGCGAGCTTCACGGATCTCACGTTCAAGTCCTTCGCGCGAAGACCGTATATAGTTTTCCTCCGCTTCTCCGGCTTTTGAACCAAGACCAACGCTTGCTATAGTCCCCCCACATCCGCAGTTAGCAACAGCAATTGCCAGCGGAGCAGTCGAAACTCTTACGCCCATACCGCCTTGAATAATAGGAACAGGAACGGTTAAATCACCAATATATAGGGGTGGTAAATGATTTGAAATACCTTATACCTCCAAAGCTTTCTTTCCGCACCTAGGAGGTCTCATGCGCCTTTTCCGTACAAGGCATCGAAGATACTAAAAAGAAGTGTTCGTAAATCCTATTTTATTTACGTTAAAGAATATCACTAATCAGTATTTAATACCAGAACTATTATATTTATTTAAACTTGCAGATTTTATGGATGTCGCAAATTGCGATCTCCATTTTAACCAAAAAAATGCCCTATCAAAGCGTTTGTTTGCGAGAGCACAATTCGTGAAACCATTGTTCTAACGGCTCACCAAGTATTCTTTTTTGCTATCCCGAGAAATGTTAAGCATTCCCGGGACTAAATCCTTGAAATTGCTTCGCAATTTCTAAGGGCATTCGCCTCGCTTGTCCTAGCTCGTCTCATTGCGACAATTTGCTATTTGCCCATCCTGTGCTCATCACGCAAATTGACGCCGCAAAAAAGAACACTTGGCTCGCCCGTTACCCTGACCATTTTGAAAAGAGAGAGGGAAGACGCCCGTAGCTCTTCAATCAGGTAAATCCATCGTTTTAGACACTATGGTTAAGCGGAACTGCTCTCGAATCCTGAAAAAATAGTCAAACATAGTTGAACTCGGCATGCCCTTTCGTTTTGATGTTTCTCCTAAACATCATGCGAGGCCCCGAAAGAAGTAGCTCAACAATAATATGATTATTCCACAAATATTTATTGCTTTTATTTAAACTATGTGATATTATTCATTCCCTTGTTAAAATGGAAGTTATACTCATTATGAAAAAGAGCAAACAAACATCTTTAATCCCTCAAGAAATAATCGAAAGCAAAATATATCTCATGAGGGGTAAGAA
>CAZLCT010000135.1:0-5379 GCA_964558015.1 uncultured bacterium
CCTCTAATGTTGCTGTACACAATACCTTTGTATTACCCCATTCAATAAGACATGAGCCGTCTGAATATTTTAAATATTCTTTTTTAATCTTAATCTTTCTTAACTGGTTTGGTTTTCTATTGTATTTTCTTGCCATTTTATATTCCTTTATTTAATATACATTATTACTTAAATATTTAATTCCATCTTTCAAAAAATGCTTCAAGCCTCATTAAATTTCTTTCATCAATCATGCCAGGTTTATCACTTTCAATTGTAATATATGGTATTTTCAATTCTTTCCTGAAAATCATATCATCAACTTGCCTTGGGCAAAATGATTGTATATAGTGAATTATCCCATCAATCTTTCTTTTATTAATTTCTTCTTTGATGTCATTCAGACGGTTTTCGATACTATATGGATAAGTAAAACCAATATACTGCTTTATTAAACCATTTCGATGATTAACCATACTAAATTGACGCGGCATTTCATTAAATATTACATTTCCACCCAATTTTTCTACAGTTTCGAACAAATTTCCTATTATAGGCGGAATTCCTATTAAACCTATTCTTATTAAAGAACCATATATATTTTCATCCCTAGTTTCAATTTCCTTTAAAAAAATATCTAATTTATCATTAAATGTTTTATAATTACTATTAAAATCAGAACTTGATATCTGCCAGTAATAATTTTCGAATCCGCTTATTATATTCTTTTTGTAACTTAATTCGTCTATTTTATTTAATTTATTCCTTATCAACGACAGCTCTTCGGACGTGTTATTAACATCTTCCCAGCTAACATCAAAATAATACATTAAACTTTCGATTTGATGCTTTAACTCACCCTCGTCCATTGAATGTGGATATGAAAAAGGAATTGACATTATACCATAGTATCTTAAAACTTCAGCTAATTTCTCACTATTAGAGCATTCTCCTTCACTAACAGTAATAATATCTTTTAGACCCATTTTTCTCGCTACTGCAAATATACCTTTTATCCAGCTACAAAAATTTCTAGGAAAACCTTCCAATTCAGCCTCATGTATTAATTCCCTTGGGGCATAGTAATTAATAAAAGAATTATTAAGGTCAACAGGTATGTTTCCTGAGGCGATAATTATTTCAATAGGTATTGAAGTAGCAAAGCCTATTTTTTTCATTATTTAATATTAAAAATCTTATGTATTTGTGGGATTATTCGTACATTTGTAAGTTTTTTTAATGCAATTTTTTGCATTTCAAATATAAACGGTAGTATTTCACCTCTTTGATTTATATCTGAGGTCATTAGGGGCTGTATTATCGTAGGGACATTATTATCAAAATACGAAAGTAGGTCTATATATCTAATGAATTCCTTCTTATCAACTTCATCTGAAACAATAATTTTTACATAAAAATTTTTACTTTTTAATACACTCAAAAACTCCCTATGTAAATCATAGCAGTCATTTATTTTCCATACACTTTTAAGCTTTATATCCATGGATACGACGGAGATGTAATGAATAATACTTTTTAAATCATTAAATAAAGTGCCATTTGTCTCAAGTAATATTTTAAAATTGTTTTTAGACAATTCATTACATAATGGTTTTAAAAAATTAATATTACATAACGGCTCACCACCTGTTAACGAAACATACGAATGAGGGCCATCAATAGCTTCAAGCCTATTTATGTCTTCAATAATTTCATCATAAGTTAAAGAACGGGACATATCGTGTTTTTCATCACAGAAAGGACAATTAAGATTACAATCTTTAAAACGTACAAAAATATGCCTTTGTCCGACATAAAGACCTTCACCCTGAATAGATGAAAAAATATCAACAACACTTGATCTTTCAATAGCAATAGTATTCATTTCAATAAAGAAAATAAACCACGTAATCCTAATATATAGCTGTTTATTCCGAATCCGCAAACTTGACCAACAGCAGCTGATACTGTTATTGATGTATGCCTAAATTCTTCACGTGAATATATATTAGAAATATGTACTTCGACCGTAGGTATACCTGATGCTTTAATGGCGTCGAGAATTGCAACACTTGTATGTGTATATGCAGCAGGATTAATTAATATACCGGAAATTGACTCGCTCGCAGCATTACCTATTACAGTAACAATTTCACCTTCGAAATTAGATTGAATTATTTTCAACTCAACTCCAATTTGTGATGCCTCCTTTTCTAATGAAGAATTAATTTCATCAATTGTAATATTACCGTAAACATGCACTTCACGTTTACCTAAAAGTTGTAAATTAGGTCCATGGACAACTAATATTTTTTTCATAATATTTTAACTCCTTTATCTATTTTTAACACGTTCAAATAAATATATTATTGTTAAAAGGCCAGCTGATTGTACAAGCAATATGAGCTGTTTTTTTAAATCAGTCTGTACCAGTGTTAAAGCTGCCATACCTAAACACATAGCTACCAGATAAATAAATAAAACGGTTTCTTTTTGACTCATACCCAGTTTTAATAATCTATGGGAAAAATGATTTTTGTCACCTGTAAAAACAGATTTTTTATTTTTAATCCTGATACAAATTACAGATATCGTATCATAGATTGGTACAGCTAATATTAATAAAGGTGCTGCAAACGGTATAAGACTTATAGATCCGTTAGAATAAAAAGTACTCATTATTATTAAAACACTCATTAAGTATCCTATGAACAAACTACCTGCATCACCCATAAATATAGTTCCAGGAGGATAGTTATACCTTAAAAAACCTAAGAGTGACCCGATGAATATAACCAATAAAAGAGATACCAATATTTGTCCGCCCTGAAAACACAAAAGGAATAACATAAATGAAGAAATAATTGCTATCCCTGATGAGAGTCCATCGATATTATCCAAAAGATTAAATGAATTTGTAATCGCAAGAACCCAAAAAACAGTTATAATTAAACTAATGATACCCTCACCTAAAAATATAGTAATACGTATATTATTATAATAAAGAATAACACCTACCAAAATCTGAAAAATAAATTTCCTTTTAGGCCCTAAAGCGTTTATATCATCCATTAAACCCAATAGAAATATCAACAAGCCACATAAAAGAATAACACTAAATTGTGGCATAGTTTTCAAAGCGCCATATAAATATGGAATAAGCTCTTCAGGCAGAAGATTATTTATATTTGGAATAAATCGTAATATAAAATAATTTATTAATATACATAAATAAAAAGAAATCACAATTGCAGATCCTCCTAATAATGGTATTGGGTTCTGATGAAGTCTTTCCTTATGGGGATATGCAAGTACACCGAATTTCAATGCTATCATCTTAAAAAACGGCGTAAACAAAAGTGATAGAGTTAATGACAAAATAAAAGCATAAATATATACTACTAAAGTATAAATCATATTATTCGCTTAATAATTTTAGAGTTTCAAAAAATTTTGGATATGATATAGATACACATCTGGTATTTGAAATATTTACCTCATCATCGGAATTTAATGCTGCAATTGCAAGGCTCATAGCAGTTCTATGGTCATCATAACTATCCACAGACGCTTTTCCTTTTGTTTTAGAACATCCTTGTATAATTAAGCCGTCTTCAGTCTCTTTTGTTTTTGCTCCGATAGAATTTAATCCTTCAGACATAGATTTAATTCTATCTGTCTCTTTTACGCGCAACTCTTGTGCTCCTTGAATTACGGTCTCACCTTCAGCGTAGGAAGCCGCTACCATAATAATTGGTAATTCATCAATTAGCAAAGGGATTATAGATTTTTCTATTTTAATTCCTTTCAATGAAGAACTACGTGCAATAATGTTACCAGTAGGCTCAAAATCATCATTTTTAATTCTGATATCAATATTCGCACCCATTTTTTTTAAAACTGTTATAAATCCTAATCTTGTTGGGTTGAGTCCAACATTCTTAACAATAAGCTCTGAATTTTTTAACAAAATTGCAGCAACAATAAAAAAAGAGGCAGATGATATGTCACCTGGAATCAAAAATGATTTTGCATTCAGATATTCAGTCGTTTTAATCGTACAGATATTATTTTCTTTTTTAAATGGTGCATTAAACAGCTTTAACATCCTCTCGGTATGATCTCTCGATATTTTAGTTTCATGCACAATTGTTTTTCCATCTGCATACATACCAGCTAATAAAATTGATGATTTTACCTGTGCGCTGCCATATACTTCTTCAAACTCTATACCGTGCAATTTACTACCCATTATAGTTAGAGGTGCTGTCTGCCGTTTACCATTTCCCTTTATTGATGCTCCCATTAATCCTAAAGGCTTAATAATTCTATCCATGGGCCGTGACTGCAATGATTCATCACCCATAAGTATTGTTTCAAAATTTTGGGCTGACAATATTCCCGACAACAAACGCATAGTTGTACCAGAATTTCCTAAATATAATGGCTCTTTAGGACTTCTTAAACCATTAAGACCAACCCCGTTAATAGTGATAAATTTTTCAGAAATATTAACATCAACCCCCATTGACTTAAAGCTATTAACCGTAGATAGACAATCATCGGCATCTAGAAAATTTTCAATAACACTTTTACCGTCTGCAAGAGAAGCTAGCATAACTGACCTATGCGAAATAGATTTATCACCTGGCGGTTCTATCTCTCCACGAATATACTTTTTGGGTGTAATTGTTACATTTTCCATAATTGACTATCTTCTAGCACGTACACTACAAATATTTATTTCTTTTGAAATTTGCTCATTATTTTTGCTAATTTCATCAAGTTTAGTCTCTATTTTTTTTATTTTGTCCTCAATTGACAATAAATGTTTTTCCAAGGATATTTTTTTATCTGTCCTCAAATTAGTTTGTGAAAACGCTAACGATGTAATGAATATAGTTAAAAATATAATAAATAATACAATAAACGATCTATTTTTCATTTTGAACCTCCTTATTTAATTTAATAAAAAAATAATTACAATCAACCTCCAGCTCTTCTTCCTCTCCGTCTACTAATACGTACCTTTAGAACTTGTAGATCCTCTAAAATTTCTTTCTGCTCATTTAATGCCTTATCAAGGTTTTCATCAAGTTTGTCTATAATTGCTTGTATTGACGAAACCTTTTTCTCCAGATTAACGTTTTGTCTGCTTGTAGCATCAGCCTGGCCATATATCGGTATCGTCGTTAATAAAAGCAGGCAGATCACAATATTTAAACATAATATAACTTTCATTTAAACCTCCTCAGCTTACAAATATGTTTCGAATAGTTATTTTTTTATTAAAAATAAAAAAAGGGGATAAATATTTTATATCCCCATTAATATACAATTATATATTATACTGCTCCCCGTTAAGTAAAAGGTGGAAATTAGGAGAAAAAACTCCTAAAA
>CAZLCT010000136.1:0-5233 GCA_964558015.1 uncultured bacterium
ATGCTGACGCTTAAGGTCAGCATCCTGACAAACATCGTTTCGTCAGAATGAGCTATAGGCCCGATCTTTTTAGCTTACGCTTAAAAGGGCTGCAAATTTACAAATTCATTGGCAATTTGCAACGCGATTGAAAAAAAATATTTTTCTCATACTTCACACGGTTTATTTTCGTTTTTTTACCAAACGATTCATTCATACTAAAAATAATGGGGTCATTTAAAATAACGGGAGGAAAACCACTGAGTGGTACCATCACTCCACAAGGGGCAAAAAACGAAGCACTGCAGGTACTTTGCGCCGTGCTGCTTACCGATAAAAAGGTAACCATCAACAATATCCCCGACATCCGGGATGTAAACAAACTAATTGACCTGCTGCGTGGGTTGGGTGTCAAGGTTACTAAAATATCGGACTCCGGTTATGAGTTTATGGCTGACGAAGTGGATTTAAACTACCTTCAATCGGAAGAATTTTACAAACGTGGCACGCAAATCCGGGGAAGCATCATGATTTTGGGACCTTTGCTGGCCAGATTTGGAAAAGGTATTATTCCTCAGCCGGGTGGCGACAAAATAGGCCGGAGAAGACTGGACACTCATTTCAACGGCTTAAAAAAGCTGGGGGTTGATTTTAGCTACAATGAGCAGGAACAACTTTACCGCGTTACGGCCGACAAGCTGACCGGATCGTACATGTTACTTGATGAAGCTTCAGTAACAGGAACGGCCAATATTTTAATGGCTTCCGTTATGGCTGAGGGTGAAACAACCATATTTAATGCTGCCTGCGAACCTTACTTGGTGCAATTGGCTAAAATGTTAAACAATATGGGAGCCGATATTAGCGGCATTGGTTCCAACCGGTTGGTGATAAAAGGGGTTAAAGAACTTCACGGCACCCATCATACTTTACTGGCCGATATGATTGAAGTGGGATCGTTTATAGGACTGGCAGCCATGACCGCTTCGGAGCTAACCATAAAAGATGTACGGCTTGACGATTTGGGAATTATTCCGGACATATTTGAAAAGATTGGCGTAAAGGTGTATCAAAAAGGAGAAGATATTCTTGTTCCAAAATACGATCATTATGCCATAAAAACCTTTATCGATGGTTCCATTATGAACATCTCGGATGCTCCGTGGCCCGGATTTACGCCCGACCTGATTAGCATCGTGCTGGTGGTGGCAACCCAGGCAAAAGGGAGCGTTTTAATTCATCAAAAGATGTTTGAAAGCCGCCTCTTTTTCGTGGATAAGCTCATCGACATGGGAGCCCGAATTATTTTGTGCGACCCTCACCGGGCCACGGTTATCGGCCTCGACAGAAGTCCGTCGTTACGAGGTATTACCATGACTTCACCCGATATCAGAGCCGGGGTGGCACTACTTATTGCCGCCTTATCTGCCAATGGCATCAGCATCATCGAAAACATCGAACAAATCGATCGGGGTTATCAAAACATTGACAAGCGGTTAAGAGTACTGGGAGCAGATATTGAACGAATAGATTGATTTTTAAAATAAATAATAGTTAAACAATGAGTTTTGCAGGTTCAGTTTCAGCAATGATTACAAGCCTTAAAATAACTCAAGGAAAAGGAAAACATTATATGATAAAAAATTTATTTACCGCAAAATAGGAAAAAATAAACTTAAGTTCCCTGATGTTAAGGCTACCCCCGAACAGTTAGAAACCATTCATAAAATGATGGTTCGTGAAAACCGTTTCCTGTTTTTGAAAAGAGTTGCTGCTTTCCTTATTGCTTTAGTGATTGTTGTTGGCTTAACATATCTTGTAATATTTTTAGTTACCCACAAGCAGAGAGAACGAAACCAGAATAATAAATCTGCTAGAAAAAAAAGAATTGAAACCCCATCACACAAATTGCACATTTAGTTTTTGCCAGTCCACAAATCCCAACCCCGAAAAAACTAAAAGAGCAATTTCTTTCCAACACTTGTAAAATAATGTTAATAAACATTTGGAAAAATATCTCATAAAAAGATATATTTATAGTGGAGTTATTTTAATTTTGTAGTGAAAATAATTCGTACAAAATGAATAGAATAAAAGAAGTGTTAGAAGAAAAAGGAATTAAACAAAAGTGGCTTGCTGAAAAACTTGGCAAAAGTTACAATATGGTTAATTCCTATGTGCAAAACAGAAAGCAACCACGATTGGAAGTGCTTTATGATATTGCCGAAATTCTTGAAATTGGAGTAAAAGATTTAATAAGAGAACAAAAACATACAGACAAATGCCAGAATTAAAAGAATATATTGTTGAAGATAGTTGTTCGTGTTTTGAAGATGGACAACTAAATATTTATGGAAAGGAAGAATCTGATGTTGCAGAAAAAAGTATTTGGGATAAATCTGTAAAAGTTGAAGAAAATGGTTATTACTGGAATAAAGAACCTATTTTTCAAAAAGGTGGAGCTATTCCTGATGATAAGCCAATTGTTGTAGAATTATTTTCAGGTTGTGGAGGGACATCTCTTGGTTTCGAGATGGCTGGTTTTGAAATTGTTTTAGGTTGCGATATTCATACACCTTCTATCCAAACATTCAAAACAAATCATCCCAATAGTTCTACTATAACAGGTGATATTAAAAAAGTTAATCCTCTTGTAATAAAAGAATTACTTGGAAATAGGGCACTTGATGTACTTATAGGGGGAATACCTTGTCAAGGGTTCTCATTAAATAACAGAAAAAGACACGAGAATGACGATAGAAATTATCTGTATAAAGAATTTGCTCGTTTTGTTGAAGTTTTACAACCCAAAGTTATTGTCCTTGAAAATGTATCTGGTATGAAAAGTACAGGGAATTTTGTTAGTGATATTGAAAAACATTTGAGTAAAATTGGAAATATGACTGTTAAAAGCCAACTACTTTATGCTCCAGATTACGGTGTTCCTCAAAAAAGAACAAGACTGGTTTTTGTTGGAATAAGAGGTAAAGAATTTGATTTTAATAGTATTACAAAAACTCACGGCAAGGAGACTGGAAAAGATTATGTAACGATTAAAGATGCTATTGGAGATTTACCATCATTAAAGCCAAAAGAAACAAAAACGACATATAAATGTGATCCCTTTTCAGATTATCAAAAATTGATGCGAATAAATACTAATGGAATAGTAACAGGGCACACAGCACCTAATCATCCATTAACAACGATTGAAAAGATAAAGAATACGAAACCAGGAGAGCCTATGTATGAAAGGTTTAAACAAAGAATAAGGTTAGCTTGGGGTATTTTGAGTCCTACGCAAGTTTCAGGAGGTATTAGACCCCAGTTTCAATTAGGACATCCAGAGGATAATAGAGGATTAACGATTAGGGAAAGATGTAGAATTCAAAGTTTTCCTGATGATTTTATAGTTAAAGGAGGAATAGTACAAGCAAGAGTACAAACAGGAAATGCAGTTCCCCCTTTATTAGCAAAAGCAATAGGTCTAGCAATTAAAAAATATTTATAATGGATTATAGAATATGGTACAGTACTGAAAGTTTTGCGGATTTTGTAATTGAAAATACAGAGTTAAGAAATAAAACATTTGTAAAAAAGAAAATGTATGAAAGTGATGCTAATAATGCACGTAATTTTCATACAATGCCTGACCACATAAAGAAAATATTATATTTAGATGCACCAGATTTAATTGTTGAAATAGATCACGAACCCATTTTTTCAGTTGAAGTTTCAACAGAGGCAGGCACAGGTCACAACGTGTTTCAAAGATTTGCGAGACTTGCTGCATCAGTTGAAAACAATGTGCCTTCTTTTTATATTTATCCAGAAGCTGTTATTATTACAAGACAAAACGCATCTCCTCAATGGGATAGAATAAATCCTTTAATCTTTAAAGCATTAGATGATGTAATGAGTATTTATAAAATACCTTCACTTTTTTATTATTTCCCAACAGATTATAAGACTTATCCTGATGCATCAACTTCACCAAATTTAATACACAAAGGTTTGAAATTTGACCCTAATAGAAATTACTCAGGCAGTCCGCTAGGAACAGATTCTGAAATGACTTTAATGTTTACAGCAATGAATGAGATTATAAATGTTGTAGAAAAACATGGAGTGATAGTTGGCAGAGATAAACTTCTAAGCAAACGTCCTATAATTAACCGTAGGACATTTATGAATCAAGAGTTTGTTCGTAAAGGTGGGACAATGAATACATCTCCACTTTCAGCAATAGAAAAAGTTCCTACTCAATATATTCTAAATTATTTAAGTCAATTTGAAAGTAGTTCTTATCAGATTGGAGAACTTTTACGTAGTCGTCAAGAAACAATTGTCTATAAAGTAGATGCCAAATTTAGAGGTGACCCATATCCTGGTACATTAGCTGCAATTGATTATTTAAAATGTAGAGAAGGAAAATCCTTTGAAGAAAGACGTTATAATTTAATTATGGTATGGGGTAATTTAACAATAGATAATATTAATCAAACATTAAATATTTCAAGTAAAAAAAGTACAATTGTAGATTTTATAAAAGCAGTTAAATCAAGTGAAAAAAAGAATATATTAACTAAATGCTATGAGCAAATTAAAAATTATGAAATTCCAAGATATTATATGCAGGTAAGGTATGGTTCAACATATTCAAAAGTTAAACACGTCAGAGTCTTTTCATATTTTGCAGATGCAATTTTATTTCCTGATGGTTCTTTATGGAGGGATGCATAATGAGAGAAGAAAAAGTAACTAAAATTATATTAGATTGGCTTGAAGATAATGCTTGGGAAATTATTTGTTATGATTTTCCACAAAGCGGAACAGGCGTATTACTTCATCCAAATGGTTCTAATCGAAAGGAAAAAAATAAAGGAGGTATTATTCCAGATATTATTGCTGTAAAAGATAATATTGCTGTGTTTTTTGAGAATAAAGACCGTTTTTATGAACCTGATTTTGACAAACTTCAAGAAATAAAGAAAGAATCTAATTATTCTGATGCTCTTGATAAATTATTAACGGGATTTCATATTGAAGCAATATATTATGGGATAGCAATCCCTGAATTGAAGAATGCAATTGACAAATCTAAATTACATTTAGAAAAAATTGACTTTTTGATAAGTACAAATGAAGAAGAAGAAATATTGATTCATTATGATAGAAATAGAATTTTCGCCAACACATAAAGCCATACACATTTGCAATTCGCACGAGCCAACGCTTGACCCAAAATTGCAAA
>CAZLCT010000137.1:0-5025 GCA_964558015.1 uncultured bacterium
ACCTCAAAAAACAGTATTATTCTAACTCCTGCTCAATCGGCTAAATAATTACGGATTAAAGGATTAAGGGGTAAAAGTTTGGGCTCGTTTGGTTCGTTCATGCATGAAGTATAAGGCATGGAGTATGGAATACAAGTTTTTAAGGTCACAATTTGTGACCTTAAAAAGTAATCGTGGACAACATCGTAAGTAAGTCCCCCATGAGCTATGAGCTACTTGTCGCGGCGTAGCCAGGACGGCGAAGACGGATCCGTGTCAATCCCTGCCCGCCGTAGATATTTCCCGAACCTCCATTGGCAGGCGGGCGTGTCCTACATCCGTGTATATCCGTGTTACCAAAAATTCCCCTTGACATTTTGTGTTACTTTTTATATAAAGGTGCTACCATGAAGAGAATAAAACGGTTCGGTGTGTCCCTTGAAGAAGACCTTTTGGAACAATTAGACACCCTGGCAAAGAAACATAAATTTCCAAACAGAAGCCAGGCCATACGTTTTCTTATAAGAAATACTTTAGTGGAGGATGCACTCGAGCAAAATAAAGAAGTGGCAGGATGTCTTGTTTTGATTTTTGACCATCACGAGCGTGAGGTAGTGAATAAGTCATTAGACGTTCAGCATGCATTTACAGATTTGATTCTCTCGACCCAGCACGTGCACTTAGACCATCATAATTGCCTTGAGATGATAGCCTTGAGGGGAAAGGCAAAGGAACTTAAAGCACTTTCCGATCGTTTGCTTTCTTTAAAAGGAATTAAGCACGGCAAGTTGACCGTGACAGTGGCGTAGACTAATTAAGAGTAAAACGTTTTTTTGAAAATATTATTTTATTAACTGTACCCCCCCCTTTCTTGCTTTTTATGAGTGAGAGGGAGGAGTATACAAATTACTAAACCGTACCCCCGCCGTTTTGCTAAGCAAAACGAAGCAGCGGGGGTTTCCGCCACACTACGTGGCGCCTGCCTGTCGATACATTAACATTATAAAGAAACGGCAGACAGGGATCCGCCGAATTTCAGGATGAAATCGGGAGGCGGAAATTCGCCCAAATAACTTACGTCGTTGTTCTGTGTGATGATTGTACAAATAACTGTATCCCGATTAGCATGATTATTTTTTTGCTTCGCAAAAATCATAGGAGCTAATCGGGATTAATTCACCCCGCCAAGGCGGGGTTCATTAAGGAGAAATAATATGCATATTCCAAGTTCTATGTTAGAAGGTTCGATATGTCCCGTAACTGCGGTAGTGAGTGCAGCGGGCATAGCCGCAGCAGCTTACAGCGCTGTTAAGTCTAAAAACAAACCTGACGCTGCACGTTTCGGAGCAGTGACCGCGCTTATTTTTGCGGCACAGATGATGAATTTTCCGATTCAACACGGTACATCAGGCCACTTACTCGGAGGGGTTCTAGCGGCCGCTTTGCTGGGCACGCCGTTCGGAGTGCTGGCAATCGCACTTGTGCTTGCTATTCAGTGTCTTGTATTTTCTGACGGAGGTTTTTCCGTACTCGGGGCTAATATTCTGAATATGGCAATACTGGGCGCAGGCCTCGGAGGTTTTTTAACAACACGTCTCCTGAAATCTGCATCTATAAAGTCTGTTAAAGATGCGGTTACTCTGGGAGGTATTGCATGGGCCTCGGTTGTAATAGCTGCCCTGGCCTGCAGTATAGAATTGGCCGTATCAGGTACGATCGCTTTTTCTCAGGTTGCAGTTGCAATGCTCCTCACACACGCATTAATAGGTATTGGTGAAGGTTTAATAACAGTGGCCGGCTGTTTTTTGTTTGCCACTGAGACTGTATCTTCTCCAAAGAAGTGGTTCCGTGCCGCGCCTCTAATGGCATCTGCTTTTATCGCAATGATATTAAGCCCTTTTGCAAGCGGATATCCCGACGGCTTAGAATGGGTGGCAGAAAAATTCCAGTTCCTTCACGAGTCAGCTCCAGCATTCGTAAGCCCGTTACCTGATTATGCTGTACCTCAAATCAGCAATGAAGCTGTCTCTACCGGCTTAGCCGGCCTGGCAGGTGTAATAATTACTTTTTTTCTTGCCTGGGGAATAGCAAAGTTTTTAACTTCTTTTAAACCTGTAGAAGTAACCTCTTAATAGGGAAGGTTGCGTTTTATGAATACACTTAAAGCAAACCCGCAAGTGCTTGGTGAAGTTAAAGAGGCAATCAATCAGATAAGGTATGGAGAGGTTATCATAACCATTCACGGCGAGCGAGTAGTACAGATTGAGAAGAGGGAGAAGAAGAGGTTTGGGCAGTAAGGCTAGCTTGTTAGCTTCTTAGCTTACTAGCTGGTTAGCTTTTGAAGCTAAGAAGCCAAGAAGCTGAGAAGCTAGCAAGCTAAACGACCCCAACTGTTACCTACTGTTATCTACTACTATATAATACAATCTACTGTTAAGTAATACAATCTATTAATATTGCGTAAATATCAATATTACTTTAACTTACGTTTACTTTATGATATAATTAATTCCCATTTAATTGAATGGAGGGAAAAGAAATAAAGTGAGTACAGTATGATTGCAGTCGGTTTATAAATAGAAAAAAACTGAAGCGAGCAATTCGGCCAAGAGCTGGGTTGCTCGTATGCATTTTAGGGGGTTATTTATTTTAATTAAAATATAAATGAAAGGAGGCTGTATGAAACAGGTTGTTGCTCTAATCTTAATAGTGTCTTTCATGTTTGTAAGTTCAGGATGTTCATTATTTGTATCCCGTACTCAAACAATGACAGTTACTGCTTCAGAAAGAGATGCCGAAATTTTTATCAACGGGAATATGGTAGGTGTAGGAACTGCCTCTGAAATAGTTAGACGTAATGAAAATGCTACTATTATGGTCAAGAAAAAGGGATTTTATCCGGCCACAAGAAATATTAGTAAAACTATGAGCAATGTTGGAATTGTTGATTGTGTTGGCGGTTTTATTTGGCTAATACCGTTTTTTGGCCTTTTAGCCCCAGGTGCATGGGAATTACAGCAAACAAATATTTCAGTTTGTTTGTCTAAGATCGAAGAAGAATAATTGAGTAAATAATAAGACCAAAATAATTTCAAAATGTAAAAGAAAAGGAGGTTTTTATGATTAGGCTAATTGGTATCATAACAATTTGTTTTCTTATGACCGGTTGTGCAACTATGTATCCTGTAGGGAATTTGTATACTGAGGTAAAATGGCCCAATCAGGTTGTAAGTCTGGATGAAGTTAATTATACAAAAGTTGGTACAGCAAAAGCTACATCGATTTTATTGTTAATTGCTGTTGGAGATGCAAGCCTTAATACAGCAATTCAGAACGGTGACATAAAGAAAGTTAAGTACGTTGACTATGACGCGAAAAATATCCTTGGCATTTATGGTGAGTATACAACTACTGTATATGGAGATTGATTTGTCGGCAAATTAAATAAAAGGGGTGTGACACTTTTATTGCTCTTTATTGCCAGATTAGAAAATAGGGCGCTGTCCCATATTTTTCCATATTTTTCTATCTAAGTTGACAGGTGTAGGTTAAAAATAGACTTTATAGACATCGTCCGTAAGTCGTTTTTAATAAATGGGTTGGGAGTCAATAATCGCTATAAATTATTGATTTGTAAGCTGTTATTTGGAAATATGATATATACAACGTCTATGGAAAAACATTACTACAGAAAAAAAACCCAAGGGATGACCGATGCTTATTACAATGCTCTTGTTGCGAGAGCAAATGAAATAAAAGCAGATGATATTTAATAGAAAAGCAAACTTGAAAAATAATTTATTAAGAGTAAAAAGAGTATACCACTTTTTTAACAGAATAAATGAGCAAGATTAGAAAAATAAGGCGTTGTCCCATATTTGTACATTTCAAATTTATAGCAGGAGAAAAGAAATGACATTAAAAGATTTTCTACCTCCATCGGAAAAATTATCGTCATTAGAAGCTGAGGAAATCGGAAGTTTATTATTGGAATATATGTGTCAATTAGAGGAGACGAGACAGAGTGGATTATTACACCGTGGCAATTTTACTTTAACAAGTCATATTGCAAAATATACAAACGATAATAAAGAAGGCGTGGCTAAGCTTGTAATGGAAGGATGGGATTGGCTTAAAAACGAAGGGTTAATTGCATATCGCCCGGGAGATAAAGATGGTTGGATTTTTGTGACACGTAAAGGATATAGATTAAGAGATAGAAAAAACTTGGATGCGTATAAGAAAGGAAATTTGTTACCAAAGCATGATTTAGATAAAAATCTAATTGAAAATGTTTATCCGCTTTTTCTAAGAGGTGATTATGATACCGCAGTGTTTCGTGCTTTTAAAGAGGTTGAAGTAAGGATAAGAAAGAAAGCTGGATTGGATGATGGTTATTATGGAGTTAAACTAATTAAAGCAGCGTTTCATCCAAACGATGGACTACTTATAGAAAAAACTATAATTGAAGCTGAAAGAGTCGCTATGTTTAATTTATTTAATGGTAGCATAGGGCTTTTTAAGAATCCACTAAGTCATAGAGATGTAGATTTCAGTAATCCCGGTGAGGTTGCTGAAATTATACTTTTTGCAAATTACTTACTTAGATTGGTCGAAAGACAAAAATTTATAGACGTTGGGTAAGATAATTGATAATTTGTAGATGATAATTTGTTGACGTTGTACATAAGTCGTTTCTAATAAATTGGTTGGGAGCCAATAATCGCTATAATTTATTGGTTTGTAAGCTGTTGTTAGGGAATAGGATATGTGCAACGTCTATAAGCATATCTATAAGCATATAAGACATAAATCCAATGTGGCTAAGAGATTTTTATCTAAAACAATTGCCAAGTAAATAATAAGGTATGAATAATGAGCAATTATATGTCTGAGAATTTAGGTATTAGATTTTTTATGATATTATTTTTCTTAGTAATTATATGATTTATGATTTTATAGACGTTGTACGTAAGTCGTTTTTAATAAATTGGTTGGGAGTCAATAATCGCTATAAGAACTTAAGAACTTAAGAACTTAAGAACT
>CAZLCT010000138.1:0-4840 GCA_964558015.1 uncultured bacterium
ACAAATACAATTTTATTAACTTTTTTACTCAATCGGCTAAATAATTACGAAAAATTAGGAAGGGAAAAATATGCCATATTTTGGCAATTATATCTAAAATAAAAAAGGGCAAAACTTATAGTTTTACCCTTTAGAATATTAAATTTATTTCACAAGAAAACAAAAAACTTCTGTTGTTAAACAATCACAGCAGATTAACTTCCCACAGTTTCAGTGACTTCAGATAGATCAACCTGTCCGTCACCGGTTCCGATTTCACTGGAATCCAAATCGCGAACCGAACCTGTGGCAAAAAGGACGCATCTTTTTCCCGCATGATGAGCATCGGCATCAGCAGCAACCGCTGTTCCAGAACTTTCCGCATCTGTCAATCCCGGACGGTATACATAATCAGCCGACGTTACTGTACCGCTTGAAACTGTAGGTTTTGCCGTTGTGCTCGGACAATCAAACACATTAGGATCTCCGATATAATCAGGATACAATTCACTCAAATCTCCTGGATAACTCCCTCCATGATCATCTGCATAAATTAAAAGAGCTGATCCCATAACACGAAGATTATTTAGGCATTTTGCTTTCCGTGCTTTTTCTCTGGCTCCGCCAATCTGTGGTACAACGAATGAAACCAAAATCAAAATAATTGAAATAACAACTAAAAGTTCTATGAGCGTAAACCCCGTTAGAGAGCATTTCCTAAAAGGATGCTGCACTAATGAAATTACACTACATTGAGATTTTCTTTTACTTCTACCATCTTCTTCCCCCGTAGTTTTCTCTAACGGGGTAAAACCTTTTTTTCTTTTTAACACAACCATCACCTCATATTGTACCGTTTGGGAACAGTACCGTTATTAACAAAGGTTACCATCTAAAAATATTGTATATCAAATTATATTAAAAAGACAGAAGAAATTTTCTTGCTCAGTGACTCTTTGCCTAATGCACCGACAGTTCTGTCTAATTCTTTTCCTTCTTTAATAAAAATAAGCGTAGGTATGGACATCACCTGGTATTGAGATGCTATCTCTTGATTATTATCGACATTAATTGTTATGAACTTTAACCTTCCGTTCATTTCATTGGCTAACTCTTCTATAACTGGGGCAATCCTTTTGCACGGGCCACACCACTCAGCCCCGAAATCGAGAACTACAGGTAAAGAAGTATCGATTTCATCCTTAAAGTTTCCAACAGTTGCTTCAATAACATTATTCGGCATTATTGCTATTCCTCCCTTCTTCTAAGTTGTTATTATTCTTTAATAAAATATTTATCATCCAGCCTTTTTTTTAGGCTTCATAAGCGGCGGTAATTGTAATATTATATTACGCGGGCACACCTGGACGCACTTGCCGCAATTTTTACACTTATCATAATCAATAACGGCAACATTATTAATTACATGAATTGCGTCAAAAGGACATTCCCTCTCGCACAATTTACAACCGATACAACCGGCCTCACATGCCTTCATAGTAAATGCACCCTTATCTGTATTAATGCATTCAACAAAGACGCGGGCCCTCTGAGGGACAAGCTGTATCAATCCTTTTGGGCATGCTTTAACACATGCACCGCACGCAATGCATTTATTTCTATCTATAATCGGAAGTCCGCTATCACTCATCTGAATAGCATCAAACCGGCACGCCCGGAAACAATCACCGAAACCTAAGCAACCTTGTTTACAAATCTTGGCACCGCCCTTTAATATGTGGGCCGCACGGCATAAGTGTATACCGCTATAGGCAAACTCTTCTTTTGCTCTGGTGTTTCCTCCCTTGCAAAAAACTTTTGCAACAAGCTTTTCATCCTTTTCTACTTCCCGCCCTAAAATACGCGCGAGGTCCTGAGCAACTTTATCCCCTCCCGGTTTACAAAAAGTCAAAGGTACAAATGAATGTTTAAACACACTCTCTGCATAAGCATAACAATTGGGGAAACCGCACCCGCCGCAATTAAGACCTGGTAGGAGTTCGGCAACCTTATCTATACGTTCATCATGAGGCACAGCAAAACGTCTTGCCACAAGAGACAAAACAAAGGAAAAAACAAAACCTAATATACCGATGATGAGCCCCGGTAATAATAACTCTTTTATATTCATATAAAAAACGCTCTCCTTAAAATGTTACAAGTCCAGAAAAACCCAAAAATGCAATAGATAGTAATCCGGCAATAATCAATGCAATAGGTGTCCCCTGAAACGTAACCGGAATATCCATCACTAATATATGCTCACGAATACCGGCCATAATTATTAATGCCAGCGTAAAACCAAGGGCTGCACCGCATGAAAAAATTATACTCGTTATGAAATTATAATTATTATCCACAGCTAAAATAACAAGCCCCAGAATCGCGCAATTTGTAGTTATAAGCGGTAGATAAATACCCAACGCCCTGTATAACTTATCGCTGACCTTCTGCAGAATAATTTCAACAATCTGTACTAGGGATGCTATAACAAGAATAAACGAGATTGTGCGCAGATACATAAGATCATAAGGCATAAGCACGAAATGATAAAGACAATTGGTCACTGCCGATGCAATAACCATTACAAAAAGTACCGCCATTCCCATTCCCCACGCAGTAGACACTTTAGCAGAGACGCCAAGGAACGGACAGATTCCCAAAAAACGCGTCAGGACAAAATTATTAACTAACACAGCAGCAATGAAAATCAAAAAAAGTTCTTTTAGCATAATTATTCCCGTACTCCTTGTGCTTTATTCATAAAACCCAATAATAAACCTAGAGTAATAAATGCCCCTGGGGGTAAAATCATCAATAAAAAAGGCTGGTAGGAATCACTAAAAACATGATATCCGAATATAGTTCCGGCACCTAATAACTCCCTAATACTTCCTAAAATAAGAAGGGCTAAGGTAAACCCGATACCCATTCCTATGGCATCAAGAATGGAAACAAAAATATTATTTTTTGAGGCAAAAGCTTCAGCTCGTCCAAGAATTATACAATTAACCACAATCAGTGGAATAAAGAGACCTAAAACCTTATGCAATTCATAAAAATATGCATGCAAGAATAAGTCAACTAAAGTAACAAACGAAGCAATTATAACGATAAAAACAGGTATGCGAACGCGCGCAGGAATAAATTTACGAAATAAAGAAATAACTATATTTGAACCGAGCAAAACAAAAGTCGTTGCCGCTCCCATTCCCAATCCGTTAACAGCCTCTGTTGTAACAGCAAGTGTCGGACACATCCCTAAAACAAGCCGAAACACAGGGTTTTCCCTCACAATTCCGCGTGTTATGTGATTTAATACACTCATTCTAAAGAACCTCTTTCTTGTGCTGCATAAATAAACGCAAAGCTTTAGTTGCCGCCTCTGCTACAGACCGCGAAGTAATGGTCGCCGAAGTAATTGAATCAATATCACCGCCGTCTTTTTTTACCATTATCTTATCGTCACTGTCTGAAAGGTACTTACCCTTAAATTGACCAAGAAATGCTTCCCCTCCTGCCTTAGCACCTAAACCCGGAGTTTCCTGATGCTCTAAGAGGGCCACACCAGTAATAATCCCCTCTAAATCAATGCCTACTAAAATAGAAAGTGTACCTCCGTAGCCTAAATGAGAAGAAGCGGTTGCAACACCGATGATAGAACCTTGTTTTCTGCCCAGATAGAATGTTTTCTCTTCTCCCTCAATAATTACTTTTTTGACTCCCGCATCACCATCAAATGGAGGTAGAACTTTTTTGACTGATTTAAGTTTTGCTTCAAATTCTGCATCTAGGATTTTATCCCGTGTCTTATTATATGTATATGATAAAGATAATCCCGCTAAAAAGCATATTAAAGTCAACACAAATATCATCTTTACAATAGAATCTTTTTTCCTTTGAGACATAAAAAATATACCTTTTAATCTATTATTATTTTTCTCTTTTTTCCCCCATGACCTTGGGCTTACAGTACCTGTCAATTAAAGGAGTAAAAGCGTTCATTATTAATATTGAATAACATACTCCTTCAGGAAAACCTCCCCACTTTCTAATTATAACCGTAATTAAAGCACATCCAAAAGCGAATATAACACCCCCTTCAGGTGTAACGGGTGTTGTAACCATGTCAGTAATCATAAAAAAGGCCCCGAGCATTACACCACCTGCTAAAATTTCATAAACCGGATCGCGCCCTATAAAGTAAGAAAAACAAAAAATAGTCGCAATAAACGTAAACGGGACTTCCCACCGAATAATACGTCTTGTAATTAAGAAAACTCCTCCTAAAATTATAGCAATGGCAGAGGTCTCACCTAAGCATCCTCCGATATGGCCGATAAAAAGATCATGATATGAAGGACCCATTACCTCAATATTTTCTTTTACAATAGCAAGAGGCGTAGCAGTGCTCACGCCTTCAGGATTAATCCACGCTGTCATGTGTTGAGGAAAAGCCGCTAAAAGAATGGCGCGTGCAGCAAGGGCAGGATTGAAAATGTTCATTCCAAGCCCTCCAAATAATTCTTTAACCAAGAATATAGCAAAGAAAGCACCCAAGGCAATCATCCATGACGGTAGAGTAGGCGGGACACAAAATGCAAGAAGCATACCTGTGATAACTGCACTGCCGTCATTTATTGTAATATCCCTGCGCCTTAATCTGCGGATAAAAAATTCAGTAATAATACATACACTCACTGAAACAGTAATAAGACGTATAGCATTAGTTCCAAAATAAACGAGGGATGCTATGAATGCAGGAAACAACGCAATAACAACACTCCACATTATTTTGTTTACAGACTCATCGTCACGAATATACGGTGGTGAAGAAACTTCGAATAATGTCTTCATGTAT
>CAZLCT010000139.1:0-4798 GCA_964558015.1 uncultured bacterium
ATAATCCTAAAATTAATGAAGATTTAGCGCGCCTTGAAGGATTTGCACATCTGCATCCTTATGCTCCGGGCAGTAATTGTCAGGGAATGCTTCAGATAATGTATGAGCTTGATGAATACTTTTGTGCTTTAACAGGAATGAAACGATTTTCCCTGCAACCATCTGCAGGAGCGCATGGTGAGCTTACCGGTATGATGATTGTAAGGGCGTATCATGAGAAAAATGGCGGTCTTAAACGTAAAAAGGTTATTGTTCCTGATTCGAGTCACGGTACTAATCCGGCCAGCGCTGCTTTGTTCGGTTTTGAAATAGTCGAAATACGTTCAAGCAGCAGGGGGCGTGTTGACTTAAAACAGTTGAAAGAAGCAGTGGATGAAGAGTGTGCCTGTCTAATGTTGACAAATCCTAATACCCTGGGACTATTCGAAGATGAGATTTTACAAATTACTGAATATGTTCATAATAAAGGAGGTTTGCTTTATTATGACGGCGCTAATCTTAATGCAATGATGGGATTATGCCGTCCCGCTGATATGGGGTTCGATATAGTGCATCTTAATCTTCATAAGACCTTTTCAACTCCTCATGGCGGCGGAGGGCCTGGTTCAGGACCTGTTGGTGTTGTAGATAAACTCATCGATTATTTACCGGTACCGGTGGTTGATAAAAAGGGTGATGAATATATTCTGAACAATTCTCTTCCGTTGACTATCGGAAAGGTAAAATCATTTTATGGCAATATTGGAGTATTAATTAAAGCTTATTGTTATATCCGTTCCTTAGGATTAAAAGGATTGTTACAGGCAACCAAAGACGCCATTATAAATGCAAATTACATAAAAAAAAGAATAGGGGAATCATACTTAATACCTTATAAAGAACATTGTATGCATGAGTTTGTTATCTCGGCTAAAGAATTCAAGCAAAATGGCATTCATGCTGCCGATATTGGCAAACGTCTATTGGATTATGGCTTCCATGCTCCGACCATATCATTTCCATTAATTGTTCAGGAAGCACTCATGATAGAGCCTACGGAAACAGAATCAAAAGAAACCCTGGATACTTTTATCCAAACTCTCAAGATGATTGCAAATGAAGCCAAAGAGAATCCTGACATAGTAAAAAATGCACCTCACTCACTTCAGATAAAACGGTGTGATGAAGTAACGGCCGCTCGTTTCCCTAATTTATGTTTTACTCAACAATGAAAAACAAAATACGTATTATAAAAGATGGATTTCATAAAGCATCTTTCAATATGGCAGCTGATGAGCTGTTATTTCGTGAAGCCCAAATGAAGACTGATAATGAGGCTGTAATCAGATTATATGGATTTGATTCACAGGCAGTAACAGTTGGTATATGCCAGAAGCTTAAAAATGACGCAAGTTTAATGGATTATTTTAAGGAAAACACTGATTTTACTCGACGTATTACAGGCGGGGGAGCGGTCTTACATAATGATGATCTGACATATTCTATTATTACACATAATACATTTCATCCAAGCTTTAATAGGATTGATACATCTTATCAGGTAATACACAGTTCAATAAAGAATGCGGCTCGGAAAATTGGAAAGAATATCTATTTTCATGATAAATCCGATAACAATTTCATGGGAACAAAAGAATGTTTTATCAACCCGGTAAAAAATGATCTTATGTATAATGGACAAAAAATTGCCGGGGCAGCTCAGAAGAGAAGACGCGGTTATATCTTGCATCAGGGGTCTATTTTATTGCGTCCTTTTTTAAGGAACGGTGAAACATTTTTAAATTTGTTTCAAAGAATGAGTGATGCTCTGATTGATTCATTTTGTGAGTATTTTTGTGCTGATAGGAATGAATATCCTTTAACCGAAGATGAACTCAAAGAGGTTTATATATTAGAAGAGGAAAAATACTCTGTTAAAGAATGGGTTTTGAGGAATTAGGCTAGAGGAAATAAGGTTTGGAAGATGTATTTAGGACTGAGTTAAACGTTAAAAGGTTGCGTAGCTCGAAACGTTGGTTGTTGAACGGTTGCGAAATTTATATGAAAAATGCTAATTTTATATAGATTACATAAACGCAACGTAAGACGAATTACGATTCTAGCTACGCAACCGCAACCGATTAACGAAAAAAAATGTGTTATGTGATCAGCAGCTGCCTTCTTGGTGAGAATTGTAAGTATGAAGGCGGTAATAATTTTAATAATAGAGCGAAAGAGATTTTTGATAAGGGCGGGTGTATTTCTTTGTGCCCTGAAGTATTAGGCGGATTCGGCGTACCGCGCACCAGAATTGAAATTAAAGACGGGAGCGGTGAGGAAGTTTTATGCGGCAAAACTTATGTTGTTAATGAGAAGGGAGAAAATGTTACGGTTGAGTGTATAAGGGGAGCACAGCGTGCTTTGGAAATTGCCCGCGAGAAAGGTTTTAAGAAGGCAATCTTAAAGGCACGAAGTCCTTCATGCGGTTTTAAATGGATTTATGACGGGAGTTTTTCAGGCGGTTTGAGAAAAGGTAACGGTGTCTTTTCTCAGATTTTGTATGACAACGGATTTGACATTATGACCGAAGAAGAGCTTTAAATTTATTTGACCTCATAAGAGATTCATTATGGAAGAGATGCATAAAATATTTCAGCAGTTAGAATCGGTTTCATCAAAACATTCCGAGTACAAGAAGGAAGCTTATCATTTTGTCATGGTTGCTTTGCATTATACATTGACAAAATTAAAAGAATACCGTCATTTAACCGGACAAGAGTTATCGATTGGTATAAGAGATTATGCACTTGAGCAGTTTGGTTCGTTAGCAAAAACAGTATTTGAATACTGGGGCATTAAGGAGACATTTGATTTCGGTAAAATTGTATATTATATGATTGACGAAAGTTTGATGAGCAAGACAGAACAGGATTCCATTGAAGATTTCAGGGATGTATATTCTTTTGATCAAGCTTTTAGTCAAGAGATTGAATATGATATTTAATTAATTTATTGTAGAAATTTATAGTATGAAAAGTGAGATTTTAAAAGGATTGAACGAAAAACAGACAGAGGCTGTTAAATATGGAGGGGGGCCTCTTCTTGTTTTAGCGGGAGCCGGCAGCGGAAAAACACGGGTGCTTACACATCGTGTCGCATATCTTATTGCCCAGGGTATATCTCCGTTCAATTTTCTTGCCGTAACATTTACTAATAAAGCTGCGGGAGAAATGAAAAGCAGGATTAAACGTTTGGTAAATGCTGATGTGTGGGTTAGTACCTTTCATGCAAGTTGCCTCAGGATTCTTAAGTATGAACGTAAAATGTCTGGTTTAGGTTCACATTTTTCAATTTATGACGATAACGATCAGTTGGTACTGATAAAGGAATGTTTATCTGAGTTAAAGTTTGATGAAAAACAGTACAATCCAAAAACTATCAAAGAGAAGATAAATCGGGCCAAAGACAGCCTGCTTTCTGACCAAGCTTATGAAAAAAAAGTTATTAATTATTATGATGAGGCAGTGAGCAAAGTTTATGCATTATATGAAAAGAAACTAAAGAAATATAATGGAATTGATTTTGGCGGTCTTATACTTACATGCATTAATCTTTTTCGAAACCATCCTAGAGTGTTATCCAAATACCAGCACCGGTTTCAGTATATTTTAATTGATGAATATCAGGATACCAATCATGCTCAATATCAATGGATAAAACTACTTGCTGCAGGAGGGCAAAATATTACTGTTGTAGGAGATCCTGACCAGTCAATTTACGGATGGCGGGGTGCGGATATCTCTAATATTCTCAACTTTGAGAAGGATTATCCTAATACAAATGTTATAAAATTAGAAAAAAATTACAGGTCGACAAAAAATATTCTTAATGCTTCAAATGCACTTATTGAAAATAATCAATCCCGCAAGGAGAAAATATTGTGGACTGAGGCGCACGAAGGAGAACTTTTGCATTTATATGAAGCTTCAGATGAGCGTGGGGAGGCAGAATATTTGGCCCAGCATATTTTACAAATGAAGCAAAATGGTATGAGTTTAAATGATATTGTTGTATTTTACCGGGTCCATGCACAATCACGGATTCTGGAAGATTATCTTAGACGATACAGAATCCCTTATCGTATTATAGGCGGTATGCGATTTTATGATAGGAAAGAAATCAAAGATTTAATCGCTTATTTAAAGGTGGTTATATGTCCTGATGATGATATCAGTTTAAGGCGTATTATAAATGTTCCGGCCCGGGGAATCGGAGCTAAGGCCTTAGGGGCATTATATGCATATCAGAGTGAGCACTCTTTAAGTTTATATAAGGCGATTGCCCATGTTAAGGATATAACCGGTTTGAATTCCCGTTCGCAATCGTGCATAAAAATGTTTTATGAGTATTTGAAGAAACTGCGTTCCAGGAAAGAAGATATGCTCCCCAGTGAAGTACTCAGTGATATTTTAGAGAATACAGGGTATCTTTCCGAATTTAATAAAACCCAAAGTTTTGAGGCAAGGTCTCGCCTTGAAAATATAAAAGAATTCATGGGAGTTGTAACTGAATACGAGGAAAATATCCCGAAGGGTGAAGGAATGAATTCGCTTGAGGCTTTTGTAGATATGATTTCATTACAGACAAATATTGATGAATGGGATCAGGCATCAGGCATACTCAGTTTGATGACTATCCATTGTGCTAAGGGATTGGAATTTTCTGTTGTTTTTATGGTTGGCATGGAAGAGGATATTTTCCCGCATATTAATGTACTGAATAATTCCGAGAGGGAACTTGAAGAGGAACGGCGTCTTTG
>CAZLCT010000140.1:0-4795 GCA_964558015.1 uncultured bacterium
TAGCTGGAGAAGATTTTATTATACGACATGAAAATTCTGCTCCCGGTTGCATAACAGTTGCGGGAATTCAATCACCTGGTTTGACAGCATCTCCGGCAATAGCTCTGATGGTTGTAGATTTACTTAAACAAAAAGGAGCCATTTTAAAAAAGAAACATTATTTTAAGCGTTTTAGACAAAAAACAACTCATCTTTTTTCAATACCATTGAATAAAACAAAAAATCTTATCAGTAAAGAAAATGACTATGGTGACATCGTTTGTCGCTGTGAAATGGTATCTTCTAAGGAAATCAAGGATGCAATTTCAAGAGGCGCAACAACACTTGACGGAATAAAATTTAGAACTCGTGCTCAAGCCGGAAGATGCCACGGTAGCTTTTGTACAACACGCATCATGAAAATTCTGGCTGAGAAAACTAAAAAGCCCATAACGGAAATAACAAAACGTGGTTGTGGTTCTGAAATAGTAAAAAAAATAAAATAAATGAAAAAAAGAGACCTTGTAATTGTTGGAGGCGGCCCGGCGGGAATGGCAGCTGCATTGTCAGCTTATAAATCCGGAGTAAGAGACATTTTAATACTTGAACGAGACCAATACCTTGGCGGAATACTCAATCAATGCATTCATACAGGATTCGGTATTGATTACTTTAATGAAATATTAACCGGCCCAGAATATGCAGACAGATTCATAAAAAGTGTTCAAGCTATTCCTGAAATTGAAATCAGCTTGCGATCTTTCGTTGTCAATCTATCGAATGATAAAGTTCTGACTTATTTAAAACCTGGAAAGATGGAAATTATAAAAGCGAAAGCTTTGATAATGTCAACAGGTTGCAGGGAAAGAACACGCTAAATGGTTCACATTCCCGGCACAAGACCGTCTGGAATTTTTTCTGCCGGTCTTGCTCAAAAACTTATAAATATCGAAGGATTATTACCGGGAACAGATGTAGTGATAGTAGGCTCAGGCAATATAGGCTTAATAATGGCAAGGCGTTTTCTTCTTGAGGGTGCAAAAGTTAAGGCTGTAATTGAAATTCAAAGCAAAAGTACAGGATTGATACGTAACGTTGTACAGTGTATAGAGGATTTTAATATTCCTCTTTATCTAAGACATAAATTAGTTCAAATTTACGGAAAAAACAGGGTAGAAATGGTAAGCGTAGTACGCGTCGATGAAAACGGTAACCAAATACCTGATTCATTATTTAATATTAATTGTGATACAGTCTTAATATCAGTAGGACTTATACCTGAAAATGAACTTATCGAAATGGCTGGAGTGGAAATTGATAAAAAAACAAACACACCAATATCACAAGAAACAAACAAAACTTCAATCCCAGGTATTTACGCATGTGGAAATTGCTTTAAAATATATGATTATGTAGATTCTGTAAGTAAAGATAGCGAATTAGCAGGCCAAACGGCTGCTGAATATCTAAATATTAAAAAAAATAAAAGTATATAATATGGAAAAAAAACTAACCTGCATAGAATGCCCATTAGGTTGCTCTCTAAAAATTGATGTTGAAAACTCCAAAGTAATCACAATATCAGGAAATAAATGTCCTAAAGGGAAAACATAAGCTACAAGTGAAATTGAAAACCCCAAAAGAATATTAACAACAACTATTCCAACCAAGGGTTTATCTATTAAAATGCTTCCGGTAAGGACTGATAAAGCAATACCAAAAGAAAAAATATCAAAAGCAATTGAAGAAATAAAAAAGATAAATATAAATAAACCTGTACGTGTTGGTGATATCATTGTTAAAGATTTCCTAGGTTTGGCAGTTAACTTGGTTACAACAAGAGAATGTAATTAATACTTCAAATAAAATATATAACCAATCAAATTAAGGATAATATTATGGAAAAGATTGAAATTGTTAAAGGTGATATAACAAAACAAAATGTAGACGCTATTGTAAATGCAGCTAATACTTCTTTGACCGGCGGGGGAGGGGTAGATGGGGCAATTCATCGTGCAGCAGGCCCGGATTTACTTAAAGAATGCAGAAAATTAGGTGGATGCAGAACCGGAGAAGCTAAAATAACAAAAGGATATCATCTACCTGCAAAATATGTTATTCATACGGTTGGACCTGTATGGCATGGCGGTAATGATAAAGAGGCTGAATTTTTATCGAATTGTTATAAAGACTCACTACAAATCGCAATAAAATACAATATAAAGACTATTGCATTTCCATCAATCAGTACCGGAGCCTATCGTTTTCCTCTTGATCGAGCAGTAAAAATAGCCCTGACCGAAATCAAAGAATTTCTTGAAAATAATCAATTAATAGAAAAAATTTATATTGTATGTTTCGATAATGCTACCTATCAGACATATAAGAAAGAATTAAATAATTAATATTTTATAAACCTTTATTTCAAATTATGTGTGGCCGCTTTTCACTCATAAATATTAAGCCTGAGACTCTTAAAGAGCATTTTGGAATAAAAAATATTCCTACAGTTTTAAAATCTCGTTATAATATAGCACCTTCAAATTACACTCCTGTTATCACTAACACAGAACCTGATACAATACATATGATGCAATGGGGCTTAATTCCACATTGGGCGAAAGATAAATCTATCGGACAAAAGTTAATAAATGCAAGAGCTGAATCAATTAAAGAAAAACCAGCTTTCAAAGAGTCATTTTATAAGAGAAGATGTTTAGTCCTTGCAGATTCATTCTACGAATGGAAGAAATCTAACGGGCGAAAGAAACCATATAGGATCATGCTTAAAAATAATGAACTTTTTGCTTTCGCAGGCATTTGGGATGCTTGGTATGATGATACAAAACCAGTGTACACTTTTTCAATAATAACAACACCAGCAAATAACCTTATCAATCCCATACATTCGAGAATGCCGGTTATATTAGATAGAAATGATGAAAAATCATGGATAAATGGTAAAAATATAGATGAAGCGTTTCGTTTACTTAAGCCATTTAATCATGAACTAATGAAGTCTTATGAAATTTCAACATTAAATAATAACCCATCATCTGATGACGCCCGAGTTCTTAATGCAGTATAGAATAAATATAAAATCGTCTTGAATTTAAATATTATCATGCTATTATCAATCGAACATTTAAAAAACATATTTTGTTAATTTATATTAATGAATTTTGATGAACTCATAAAGAAAAGGTATAGTACAAGGAGCTATTCCCCAAAACCAGTATCCCGGGAAATTATTGATAAATGTATCGAATCAGCCCGTCTTGCACCTTCAGCCTGCAATAGCCAGCCCTGGTATTTTATTATTATTGATGATCCTGAATTTAAGAATCTTTTTTGCAAATCTGCATTCTCAGGAATATATTCTATGTGTTCATTTGCAGATAGTGCCCCGGTAATAATAGCAGTCATAACAGAAAAATCATCTTACATTGCAAAAATTGGAGGTTTTTTCAAAGGCACTCAATTTTGCCTTATTGATATAGGTATAGCGTGTGAACATCTTATACTTCAAGCTACAGAAGAGGGTCTTGGCACATGCTGGATTGGATGGTTTGATGAAAAGAGGGTTAAAAAAATGTTAGGTTTACCAAAGGGTAAAAAGGTCGATATCCTTATAAGTATGGGATATCCGAAAGAAGAAACAACCCATGAAAAGGTAAGGAAACCCCTTAATGAAATACGAAAATATTTCAATGATAAATACCCTCCAAAATGACATACTTCATTATGTTCCATAATCAAAATTAACTTGTAACCATAATAAAATTCAATTTAATATAATTTAAAATAAGCTTAAATGAACAAAAATTCACTTGTTACGATCAAAATCGATAAATTGATATTCGGCGGCCAAGGACTCGGCAGATTCAATAACAAAGTTGTGCTTGTATGGAACGCACTTCCAGGCGAGATAGTTGAATGTTTGATAACAAAAAAAACTAAATCATTTTGCGAAGCAGCTGTACAGAGAATAATACAACCGTCAAAATATCGCATACCACCTAAGGAAGATCATTTCTTAAGCTGCAGTCCATGGCAGATAATAGCGCATGATGAAGAAATTAAATGGAAGAAAAGAATAGCCATCGAAACATACAATCAGATTGGAAAATTTATGGTTCCAGACGAAATAAAAATTATCTCCGATGCGGAAAATATATATCACTATCGCAATAAGATGGAATACAGCTTTACTTCAATCGAAGAAAAGAATTGTCATCTAAATTCACTTGCTTTTTATCAACGGAAATCTCATAAACGTATCCCTATTAGTTCATGTCTACTTGCTAGAAAATCAATAAATGAAACTGCATATTCAGTTTTAGAATGGCTGAACAAATATAAATTCCCCACAAGAAGTTTAAAAAGCCTCATTGTGCGCTCAAATGAAAGAGGGGATACTATTGCCGCACTTTTTATAAAAGACCATGTCTCTATCATCAGACGTCCACCTTCAATAAAAAATGGCAAAGGCTTTGTTATATTTTATTCAAACCCTAAAAGCCCTGCATCACGCTCGGATATGCAATTATTTAAAGACGGCACCGACTTTTTATCAACATTCATAAATGATAAAAAATTGAAATACGGTCTCCTAAGTTTTTTTCAAATTAACATTCCTATTTTTAAAACTGCTCTCGATGATATAAGTTCATTTTTAGACCCAACTAAATCTTTAATAGATCTATATTCTGGAGTGGGATCTATCAGTATACCATTGTCAGAAAATTGTAAGGAATGTGTTCTTGTTGAAAATAATGAAGAAGCGGCTGCTTACGGATTGGAAAATATCAAAACA
>CAZLCT010000141.1:0-4781 GCA_964558015.1 uncultured bacterium
CAAAAAACAGTATTATTCTAACTCCTGCTCAATCGGCTAAATAATTACCTTTAATATTTATGAAATAAAAGTGTAGATTTATATATAAACATCAATTACCAATAATATATAAAAAGGAAAATTGTAAAAAAGGAGATTTTAAAAATGAAAAAATTAATGCTGTTAAGTTTTGTTTTAGCAGTTAGTTTAGTTTTATTACAAGGTGTTTCTGAAGCTACTGTTTTATCTGCTATCGGAGACGGTTATCTCTATGCATCATCAAGCGCACCTGCAGAGAGTAACTCAAGAATTTATGCAATTGATGAACAGCAAGGTTTAACCCTAACAAGTGATTTACTTGCGGGTGTTGCAACTGTGGGTAACTACACTAGTGTTCCTGGATTAACAACAATTTCGCAAGGAACCATTATCGACAGTCATTTGCTTCTTTTTTCTCCTACAAGCGGTACACCAGATGTGACAGGAACATTTACTTTCAGTGGTGATATTTTAGGAGTTATGGTAGTTGCTAATCCTAATGTTGGCACTGATACTCTTACTCCAAGTGATTACTTACAACAATACGCATGGTCAAGTGTTTATGACGGTACAGCACAGAGGGGTCTTGAATTAGGTACTGGCGGTACTTACGAGAACTACACTATTCTTAATGCTAATACTATTGAACTTGACATTCTTTATTGCGGTGAGAGGTGGATGGATCAAATGCGTGTTATTACTGCTTCTTCAGAAATTGTAATTCCTGGCGAAGGTGGAGATACAACACCAATTCCAGAACCAGCATCAATGCTTCTTATGGCTTTAGGTTTGTTAGGAATATACGGTTTTAAAAGCAGAATAAAGAAATAAAACTTTAAACAGTTATTATAGAAAATAAAAGAGAATAAGGCAGAGCAAATAAAGCTCTGCCTTATTACTTTCAGGATGAAAGTATCCTAAGCAGCACAGGATGTGCTATAGGGAAGTATACGAGGATGAAGAGACAATTTGCTGCTACTACGCTCTATGATCAAATAGATCATTAATTTTTCATATCACTATTTCCTACCACAATGTTATAATTTAATATAATATTACATGTTGACGTTACTATATATATAAAAATGTATATAAATTTAATAAATTATATTTAATATAAACTAAATTATTTAAAATTATATTTTGATAAATTAGGAGAATTACGTGAAAAGTAAAACTATACTTGTTACAGGTGGTGCTGGTTATATCGGTTCGCATATGGTTAGAATGTTGCTTGAGCAAAAACTTAAGCCGGTTGTATTCGATGATCTTAGTACCGGGCATCGTGAATTTATACCGCCTGGTGTTCCTTTGGTAATAGGAGATTTAAAAAATATAAATGTAATTCGCAAACTTTTCAGGAAATATCATTTTGATGCTGTTATGCATTTTGCTGCATCGGTTGTAGTGCCTGAGTCAGTGAAGAATCCTATCAAGTATTATGAAAATAATACGTTTGCGAGCTTGAATCTTATCAAGATAATGTTGGAGAGAAAGGTTAATAAAATTATTTTTTCATCAACCGCTGCTGTTTACGGTGATGCAGAAAAAATTCCAGTGTCTGAGAATGCACCTACAATTCCCACTAATCCTTACGGGATGTCTAAACTAATGACAGAGGAAATACTCAAGGATGTTTCTAATATTTCTTCGCTGAGATATGTTACGCTTAGATATTTTAATGTTGCCGGTTCACATCCTTCAGGTGAAATTGGCATACGTCATAAGAAAGTTACACACCTTGTTCCTTGTATTTTAAAGGCAGCAAGCGGTAGAGCACGTGAGTTTATTATTTTTGGTGATGATTATCCAACAAAGGACGGCACTTGTATTCGAGATTTTATTTATGTAATGGATTTATGCCGTTCTCATCTTCTTGCCTTGAATGCATTGGATAAGGGAATGAAAAGTAATATTTTTAATCTTGGTAACGGAGATGGTTTTTCAGTCAAAGAAGTACTTGATATTGCCAAAGAAGTTACGGGTAAAAGGATTAAGACAAGGATAGGCTCAAGACGTCCTGGAGATCCTTCAAAGATTGTAGCAAGTTCGCGCAAAGCAGGACGCATTTTAAAATGGAAGCCTATTGCCAAACTTGAGAAAATAGTTCAGACTGCATGGAATTGGGAGTTATTGGAACAAAAGCGTATGAAGAACACTAATTGCCACTCCTGCCTGCCGGACAGGCAGGAATATCAACACTAATTTATACGAATGAATAAAAGCATTTTAATATAAAATAAAAGAAGAGTATATGCAGGAGAAATTATACAAACTTACATTCATAATTTTAATAGTTGCTATTGCAGCAGCGTATGGATTACGGTTTATTCGTGGTGAAGTGGCAGTAGTTGAGAAAAACTTCAATAAGCTTCCGCTTATTATTGGTGAATGGAAGGGTGTGGATAATGATTTTGCTAAAGAGATATATGATGTTTTACGTGCTGATGAGAATGTTTCCAGGATATATACAAGAGCGGATGGGAAAAAACTAGGCCTTTATATAGGATATTATGGAACAAAGCGTGGAGGACATCCTGAGCATATTCCATCAGGTTGTTATACAGGTGCGGGATGGGGAATTGAGTCTGTTACTCCTCTTGATATCCAAGCACATGATGGTTCAAAAAAGATAACAGTTAATAATTTTTATGCAGTAAAGGGTAATGAAGGAGAACAGGTGCTTTACTGGCTTCAGAATTTTAGAGGAAAAGTGTCTCATACAGGGCTTAAGCAGAATATAGAAAAAATGAAGACAAAATTATTATACAACCGTAATGATGGTGCGTTTATTCGGATTAATTCCCGGGTTGATTTAAGTAAAGGAGAAACACGTGAGGAAATAATTGAGTTTGAGAAAGACTTCATTTCTTATCTTATTACACTTTTGCCTAAATATTGGCCTAATGAGGAAGTTCGTAGATAAATACACGAAATGCCATTAATAGAAACACGAATATACACGAATGTTTATAATTTTATTATCAAAGAACGACATTGAATATGGTTGTAGGGGTTTGATTTATCAAACCCAAGATGAGGGCGTGATTAATCACGCCCCTACAGCAGGGGATTAATTATGGAGGGGGACGAATAGGACATGACCTCAATTCATAGATATTTATCAGATACAAATGTTAAAAGATTGCTCACGTTATTGATTCTTATCATAATACTTTTTTGGCCGGTTATTAATGAAATGTATGAAACATGGATGAGGGATTCTAATAATTCACATGGTATTTTAGTGCCGCTTATTGTTGTATATCTTATTCGAGATAGATTAATCAAGGATAAAGATAGTTTTCGCCAATCTACCTTAGAAAAGAGACATATCAATATAGGGTTTATTGGGATTATGGGTGCTTTACTGCTTTATCTTTTTAGTTCGATAGTAGATATTGTTGCATTTAAAAATATTTCTTTTGTATTTTCTCTGCAGAGTATTGTGCTTTTTGTTTTTGGGTGGGGTGTGTTTTATAAGCTTTTATTTCCTCTTTTCTTTTTGCTTTTTATGATACCCGTACCTGTGACAGTTCATGGCTTAGTATCACTTCCCATGCAGCTTTTTTCAACCAGGTTGACTGTCTTTATCCTAAAATTTACATCCCTGCCGGTAGTAGCGGATGGTAATATTATTAGAATAGGCAATGAAATGCTCACTGTTGCTGAAGCTTGCAGCGGATTACGCTCACTTATGTCATTTATTATGTTATCTCTTCTTTTTGCTTATCTTGCTAAGATATCGTATTGGAAAAAGGGGCTGATGGTTCTATCATCTGTTCCTATTGCAATATCGGGCAATATAGTCAGACTCATATTTACAAGTTTTATTGCATATATTTACGGTTCACGTGTTGCTTCTGGTTTTATTCACGATGCAAGCGGCTATGTAATGTTTGTTCTCGCCTTTGTTGTTTTTTTCTGGCTCTCCCGTATATTAGAAAGGTCTAGCTGAGGCGGATAGTTGTAAAAGTTTTGTAGATAGAATAAATGTTTATTTGGAAGGCCTTGGGGAGACAGATTGACGTTAATTTATATTATATTAAGAAGCTAGCAGAGTAATTACACAAATTTCAGGCCTGCACCTGAAACGAATAGGAAGGTAACTTACACCAATACCCCGTGATACATTTACCCATGTATTCTCATCTTTTTGAAAACCGTCAATAAATGCCAGCAGAGTATTGTCTGAGAGGGCACGCCATTTTTTTATAAATCTTCGAGGTAAAATGTTAATCTGACCGCCGTGTGTATGACCGGCGAGTACAAGATCGACCCCTTTAGTTATTGACTGAACTTCGGAAGTATATGCATGAGCGAGTAGAATTTTAAATCCTTGAATATTTGCAAAATACGGCATTCTATCGAGGTTTGCATAATTTGTTATAGGGTCATCAAGACCGGCAATCAAAACGGGATTACCGTTAAATGATTCTTCTACAACATCGTTCCGTAGTATGATAATTCCTTTTCTTAAAGGTTCATTTTTGATTGCACGGAAAAAACTTGACATATAAGTATAATCACTATTACCGAAAACTACATAAATGCCCTGACGTGACCTTAGTTTATTCAAAAAAGTAATAGCTGGTGCAAAATCTTGATTGTAAGCGATCAGATCTCCGGTAATAAATATAAAATCTGCATCAACATCATTTGTTTTCTTGATGACTTTCTTTTCATACCAACCCAAAGTATCAATATGAAGGTCGCTAAGATGGACGATTTTCATCCCTTTATATATATTTTTTTCAGGAGTA
>CAZLCT010000142.1:0-4748 GCA_964558015.1 uncultured bacterium
GGTCCTTTAAGTATTTATAAACATGTTTTCGACGGCAAATGCGAGCCTACTATTATTATTGCGGATTTTCCTCTTAAGTGGACAGTACAGGGAATGGGTACTTTATTTGATACGGGTATCAATGCGGTTATTCCGTCTCAGAGAGCTATCCCCGCACATTTACTAGATCCAAAGATTAAGAATAGAAGCAGACTGCATTATCAGATGGCAAATATAGAGGTAGCACGTTACAGGGGTGAAAATAATTGGGCACTGTTGCTTGATACAGACGGTTTTATCGCTGAAGGGACAGGGGATAATTTTTTTATTGTAAAGAGGAATAAACTTTACACGCCCGAAGCACGGAATATTCTGCGCGGAATCAGTCGGGCATATATATTCGAACTTGCGCATGAGTTGAATCTTGAGTGTGATGAGAAAAATTTAGAGCCTTATGACGTACATGCTGCTGATGAAGCATTTATGACAGGTACGCCGTTCTGCCTTTTGCCAGTGACTCATTTAAACGGTGCTAAGATCGGAGACGGCAAGCCGGGAAATATCACAGGGAAACTTCTGGATACATGGAGTAAAAAGGTCGGAGTTGATATTGTTAATCAGATAAAAATGTTTAATCAGGAACTTGGCGGAGGCGACGCGGGTTCAGCTCCGTCTCCTTATCAATTTAAGGGTGATTAAACGATATATGGTTACTATTAATACAAGTAATAAGAATGTGGTATCACGAGACATATTGTCATCTCGTTTTATATGGGATGAGAATAACAATCTGCCACAAACCATTGTAGGAGGGCTCAAGGCATCAGAGGCAATCCAGGAGGTTAGGAGGAAAGTTTCCACGGGTGAATATGCTTTTGAGCATGTCCGGTGTTTTTGCGGTGCGCAGGATGACATACTGGTCTCAGAGATTGACCGTTATGGATTTTATTATCCCATAGTTATTTGTAAACGATGCGGCTTAATGCGTGCTAACCCGAGGATGAGCAGGGAAGCCTACGTTCAGTTTTATTCTCATGAATATCGTGATGTATATGGTGAGGGGGATAAAAACCTTGATTCGTTGTTTGAACGTCGGATGAAACAGGCCAGAGAAAAGTATGAGTTTTTTACGCAATCAATTGATATTCCAAACCGTGGCGTTGTTTTTGAAATCGGGTGTGATTTTGGAACCATGCTTTTGCCGTTTGCTGATGCCGGCTGTGATGTATACGGATGTGATTACGGCTCAGAACATATTGAATACGGCAGGGAGAAGCTCGGGTTAGAAAATTTTTTTATTGGCGGTGTGGAAGAACTTTTAAAAACAGGCAGGAAAGCTGATTTTATCATTCTCAAACATGTTGTGGAACACTTTTACGATTTGGAAGATTCTTTGCATAAAATACATAGCATGTTAAACCAAAATGGCTGTTGTTATATAGCTATTCCGGGTTTGTACAAACGAGTAAGAAATAGCTTACGCGGAAATAATAACATACTCTCTCTTTTACAAAATGCTCATACATATCAGTTCACTCTCAAAACTGTTCAGTATGTCATGGAATGTTGCGGGTTTGAATTTCTCAAGGGGGATGAAGGGATAGAGGCTTTTTTTAAGTTTAGTGATCAATACAGAGAAAAAACAGATTATTATCCGAATGAATGTTCGATGGAGCTTGAATTTCTTAAGCGTGTTGAGGAGAAATTTTCTATTAGAAACAAAATAGTTTCAAAACTAAACCGTATTGGATTAAAAAAAAATTTTAAATAAACTAAAAGCAGGCAGACAATGAAGGGGAAGAAAAAAATATTAGCAATTATTCCGGTGCGAGGGGGTTCGAAAGGCATTCCAAGGAAGAACTCGCGTTTATTAGTGGGAAAGCCATTATTATCGTATGCAATTACAACATGCTTGCGGAGTAAGTATGTGGATGAGGTATATGTAACAACGGAGAGTCCGCAATTGGAGGAGATTGCATATAAATACGGCGCAAAAGTTATTGAACGCAGTCAAAAACTCTCTGAAGATGACGTGGCCTTGGACGAAGTTGTTGTGGATGCTGTCAGGCGGGTTGAGAAAAAGGAGAAAAAAAAGTTTGATTTAATTGTTAGTATGCAGGCAACGTCACCTTTAGTATCTAATAAATCTCTGGATAATGCTATCCGAGAATGTATGCGTGAGGGGGTTGATACTGTTGTAAGTGTGGTTAATGACAGCCACCTGAGGTGGAGTTATGATGAGGGAGGCAATGTGGTTTCATTGTTCACTAAACGTGTGAACCGACAGCAGCTGCCCGGGATTTTTAAAGAAACCGGGGGGTTTGTTATATGCAAAAGGTCTGTGCTGAATAAAAAGACAAGGTTTGGAAAAAAGGTGAGCTTGTATGAAGTAGGTAAAGAAGAGGCTGTTGATATAGACGACCGGTACGACTGGTGGCTTGCCGAGAGGTCATTATTAAGAAAAAAAATATGCTTTCATGTAATAGGAAACAGGAAAAACGGCATCGGGCATATTTATAGGGCTTTAAGTTTGGCTGACAGAATAATGGATCATGAAATTCATTTTGTAGTCAGTAAAGAAAATGATTTGGCTATCAAAAAGATACAGTCTCAGTTTTACGATTTGACAGTCTGTCCGAAGGGTAAAGAGGCAGAAACTATTTTAAATTATGAGCCTGATATTGTTATCAATGATATTTTAAATACAAGTCCGTTGTTTATGAAAAAGTTAAAGGCAAAGGGAATTCCAACGATTAATTTCGAGGACCTTGGGGAAGGGTCACTTTTTGCCGACGTGGTTATTAATGCATTGTATGATTACCACCCTTATCTAAAAAAAGAAAAGGTTTTTCATGGAATCGATTATTGCTGCTTGAGGGATGAATTCCTGTATACAGAACCAAAAAAATATTCTAACAAAGTAAACAACATATTAATCCTTTTCGGGGGAACTGACCCTGAAAATTTGACCGAGCGCACGTTGCAATGGTTGAGCGAGCTTAAGGGGAAATGGTCCATAACAGTTATTTGCGGCCTTGGATACCCGCATGAAGCGAAAATAAAGAGAATAGCCAGACGTTCTTCGCACAAAATCAAAGTTATAAAAGACGCTCCTATTATCAGCAAGTACATGCGTGAAGCGGACATCGCTGTCACAGCCGCGGGCCGCACCCTTTTTGAATTGACCTCGCTTGGTGTTCCTATGATTGTTATACCGTCAAGTAAACGGGAGTTGTCCCATTGCCTTGTTCACAATTCATTCGGTTTGGTTTCTTTAGGTATGTGGAAAGATGTGAGTAAAAAGGATTTTCATAATACAGTATTGGATTTGATCAATTCCAAGCTTCTTAGGTTTAATATGCGTAAAGCCCTGTTAAAGGAAAACGTTCATCAGGGCATAGAGAATGTATTATCTATCATTAATAGTGTTGCTCAAAAAGTGAAAAATTTGAGGGCAAGATAAGAAAGGTGATTATGAAGTTATTGGAATATTTTAAATCATATAAAAGCGGTGAGAATAAATTAACAAAACCTTTTCTTATAGCCGAGGCAGGTGTGAATCATGAGGGTTCCATGGCTACGGCTAAAAGGCTTATAACGGAAGCAGCCCAAACCGGGGCAGGGGCAATAAAGTTTCAGACGTACAAGGCGGAGAAAATTGCCATACCGAACAGCCCTGCTTACTGGGATACAACAAAAGAGACAACCACAAACCAGTTTGATCTTTTTAAAAAGTATGACTCTTTCGGTGAGGCAGAATATGTTGAATTAAAAAAGTGCTGCGATAAAGCAGGTATTGAATTTTTATCTACTCCATTCGATACTGAATCTGCCACGTTTTTGAATAACCTCGTGGACGCGTTTAAAATATCCTCATCCGATATTACTAATTTGCCTTTCATTGAATTTATATGCCGTTTTGGAAAACCTATTATTTTATCAACAGGAGCTTCCAATCTGGATGAGATTAAGGAGGCAGTCGGGCTTATAGAGTCATATAAACTACCCCTTTGCTTAATGCATTGCATTTTAAATTATCCTACTGAAAATAAAAATGCTAATCTCGGAATGTTGCTTGATATAAGAAGGAATTTTCCAAATGCAGTTCTTGGATATTCTGACCATACCTATCCGCAGAAAATGGAGAGTCTGATAATTGCTAACCTCATGGGAGCGGTAATACTTGAGAAACATTTTACTCATGATAAAAGCCTTCCTGGAAACGACCATTATCAGGCTATGGATAAAGAGGACATAAAATATTTTTGTAATACTATGGATAAGTATTATGAATTAATCGGCTCTTTTCATAAAAAATCAATCGATTCGGAAGAGCCTGCACGTAAGTATGCCAGAAGAAGTATTGTTGCCGCGTGTGATATTAAGGCAGGTTCTGTTATTAAAGATGAGGTACTCACATGGAAAAGGCCAGGTCATGGTATAAGTCCTAAATATATAAATGACCTCTTAGGCAAGGTGGCGAAAGTGGACATTAAAAAAGATGATGTTATAGATTGGAACATGGTGGAATAGGGAATGAAGTTTGGATTATGTGTTGGGCTCATACGACAGTAATTAAAAAATTACAAATCACAAGCTCTAAATTACAAATAATAACCAAGCACCAATGACCTAATGATCAAAATGTGACTTAATATAATTGCCTAAGGAGTTATGAATGTTTTGTGAATTGTGATTTGAAATTTGGAGCTTATTTGTAGTGCACCCCGTTAAGCAAGTTAAATTTTAGTAAGTATTAATTGTTCTTT
>CAZLCT010000143.1:0-4738 GCA_964558015.1 uncultured bacterium
AAAAATACTCTTAAAGAAGATTTTGCCGGATACGATTTTATATATTCCAGAGGCATCTTGTACCTTTAACAGTTTTATCAGAGCGAAAATATTAAAGCTAATGAGTCATAATTCCAAAATAATTGTTTTAGGGGTACAGCGGCGTAGATATCCTTTTTTTTTAAAGTGTTTTTTGAGTTATTTGCAACCAGATTTATTGTTGCTTCTCAGTAAAGCTGATAAGGATTTTTTTGAAGAGAAAATGATGAGGGTAAAAGTATTACCCCCCGCAATTGACAAAAGTAGATTTCATGAAGTAGATATTGAAACTAAAATGATGTTAAGGGGGAAGTATAAGGTACCGCTTAACAAAACTGTTGTACTTCATGTCGGTCATATAAAGAAAACCAGGAATATAGAATGTTTATTAGATGTTCAAGGTTTAGGAACTATACAAACTATTATGGTGGCGAGCACAGCGACTCAAAAAGATGTAAAATTACAGGAATTATTGAGGAAAAATGGAGTAATTGTAATTGATGATTATGTTTCAAATATTCAGGAAATCTATCAATTGGCAGACATCTATCTTTTTCCAGTAAAAAAAGAGGATGCCGCTATTGAAATGCCATTATCGATTCTTGAGGCGATGGCTTGTAATCTTCCCATAATAACGACCCGTTTTGGTGGATTGGTAGATTATTTTAAGGAAGATAGTAGCTTTAAATATTTTAATTCTAATGAGAAATTGATTAGGCTAATTAATTCTATTGATATGGATAAAGTCCAGAATCGTAAAAAGATAGAGCGTTTTACTTGGGATAATTTTGCGAATGAGATAATTTCTGCTTGTGATCAATTGTTATGAAGAGAGGAAAATTAATTGTATTTACCGGCATTGATGGTTCGGGTAAAACTACCCAGGCAAAACTGTTGCTGGGAAAGCTTAGGCAAGATGGAATTAAGGTTTCATATGTATGGAGTAGATGGGAACCTTTTCTCTTACGGCCTTTTTTGAGAAAGTGGAAAAGTGATATAAAAAAGAGAGTAGATAATTTCGACTCTGAATATGAAAAAGCACAAATAGATAAGAAGAAAATTTTGAATAATCCGATCTTTCGCTTAGTTTGGTTAATGCTGTTTTTTTTTGATTATGGGTTACAAATATTTATAAAGGTACGGTTCCGTTTGGTCAAAAAACAAATTATTCTCAGTGACCGGATATTTTACGATTCGATAATTGATCAAGCGATTAATTTAGGTAAAAAGCAAGAGTTTTTGCTTAATAGTTTGGATTCTTTTTGGATGAAATTGCTTTTTCCGCAACTAGATATGGTTATCTATGTTGATTGTCCGGCAGATGTGGCTTTTTTACGCAAAAAGGACGCTCCAAATATGGAATACTTAAAAGAAAGAAGGAGCCTGTATTTAAAACTCGCAGATAAATATGGTTGGGATAAAGTTGATGGAACTATGCCTATTGCTAAAATAAGTTCTCAAATAAGAAATAAAGTGTATAGCAGACTGGAAATATGAAATGGCAAAAGTAGTAATTTTAGGTATTGACGGTTTTGATCCTGTTCTCTTGAAGAAATGGAAAAGTATATTACCAAATTTGAACAGCATCATTGATGATAATCCGTCTATTTCAGCAGATTCGACCATCCCCCCTGACTCTATATGTGCCTGGACGAGTATTTTTACAGGTGAGAACCCGGCTGAACATGGGTTAATTGAAAGTATAGATTATTTGTCAGGCAGGAAAGGGATGGACAGTTCGGATAAAGTGACTGCATTTAAGGGGAAAACATTTTGGGATGCAGCAAGCAAAAAGGGTAAAAAAGCATGTGTTATAAATCCTTTTCTTGCCTATCCGGCTTGGAAACTAAATGGGATGATGGTTTCAGGCCCTGTGTTTGAAGGAGGAGAATTAAGTGCGTATCCCGAAGATGTTCTCTCTAAATATGAGTTCCCGCCATTAGGAGGTATTGTTGATTTCCCTGATGAAAGGGATCTTGGGAAGTTTGTCAGTTCTACTACAAAAACGACCCAACAACTTGCAGATGTAAGTCTTAAAATATTCAAGGAACAATCTTCGGATCTTTTTTTTGTAACATTTCTAACTTTAGACAGAATAAAGCATTTCTTATGGAGGTATACTGATAAAGCTGATCCATATTACAAGAGGGGTAACGCTTTTGAAAATGTCATCAGAGATTTTTATATATTGTTCGATAATATAATCGGAAAATTTAAGAAACTGTTAGATAAAGATTCTGTGCTAATAATCATTAGTGATCATGGACATAGAAGGAGATGTGTTTATAATTTGAATCTCAATGAGTTATTACGAAACAAAGGTTATCTTGTTACACGTGGGCGTGGAGCGAAGAGAGTATTGAAAAGATTAATTGAAAAAACAAAAGTTTTTGTGATTTCTACTCTATCGAAGTTAGATTTTCAGGATTATATATATAAGATTGCCAAGTTAGTTCCTAATCACAAGGCACTTAAGAAATCAACATATTTAGTAGAGAGGGAGAAGTCGTCAGCGATTCTTTCTGAACTATGTGGTGCTAATCCTCATGGTGGAATCGATATAAAGGCCCAGACGGGAGAGGAATACGAGCAGATACGGGACAATATCATTAACGAACTGAAGAGTTTGGATGAAACTTTGAATGAAAATGTTGTGAAGTGGGCCAAAAAGAGAGAACAAATTTACCGTGGTGAATTTGAAGATAGACTGCCAGATGTAATGTTTGAATTGGATGAAAAGTACGGGGTGGGAATGGACCTTTTTACACCACTTGTAACACCAAATCATACACATAAGAAGATATCAGGAGGACACAAGAACGAAGGCGTTTTTCTGGTTTATAGTGAGAATAAGAATGTAAGTGCAATAAAGCGGCCGGATTCTGTTATTGGAGTAAAAAATTATATTTTGGGAATAATGGGAATTTTGTAAAACTGATGAAAATTTTACTTATAAACAATTTTTATTACAACCGAGGCGGGGATTGCACTTATCTTTTTTCTCTGAAGAAGCTTTTAGAGAAAAAGGGGCATAAAGTCATTGTTTTTTCGATGCATCATCCTCAAAATTACAAGTCAGAATATTCTAAATACTTTGTAAGTTACATTAATTATGCTGAAGAAATAAAAAATAAGAATCTGTTTTCAGCCCTGAAGGTTTTGAAACGCACGATATATTCTTCCGAAGCAAAAAAAAAGCTAAAGCAGCTTATTGAAGAAGAAAAACCCGATATTGCGCATTTACAGAATATCCATCACCATATTACACCTTCAATATTATATACTCTTAAAAAACATAAAATTCCCATTGTCTGGACATTGCATGACTATACGTTGATTTGTCCAAACACATCTTTTTTGTGTAAAGGCAAAATTTGTGAGAGATGTAAGAAGATAAAGTATTTTTGGCCTCTCCTCGTTAAATGCAAGAAAGATTCTTTTGCGGCAAGTATGGTAGCGGCGATTGAAAGCATAACACACAGAATTATGAGAGTTTATGATTTGGTGGATTTCTTTATTACTCCCAGTAAATTTTTGAAGCATAAATTAGTTGAATACGGATTTGATGAAAATAAAATCGTAAGCCTTAATAATTTTCTTGATGCTGAAACAGGGAATGAAGAGAAAGCGAGCGACGATTATTATTTATATGTGGGCCGGATATCAGAGGAAAAAGGCCTTCAAACTCTTATCGATGCGGCGATCAAAACAGATAAAAGCAGGTTGAAAATTGTTGGGGACGGCCCATTAAAGGAACGGTTGGGTTTATATGCCGATAAAAATGACAAGAAGGGAATAATTGTGTTTTTGGGACATAAACGCCATGAAGAAGTATTTAAGTTATTAAAGGGTTGCAGATTTGTAGTTATACCTTCAGAGTGGCATGAAAATTTTCCCTATTCTATATTAGAAGCTTTTGTTTGTGGAAAACCGGTTATTGGGTCGAGAATAGGCGGTATTCCAGAGTTAGTGAAGGATAATGAGACAGGCTTGACTTTCAAAATGGGGGATTCCGGCGATTTATCCGAAAAGATTGAATATATGATAAGTAATCCGGATAAAGTTGTTGAGATGGGCAAAAATGCAAGATTATTTGCAGAGAAAGAATTGAATGCTGAAAGGCATTATAACGGGTTAATGGAAATATATAATCGAGCAAAATAAGTTCACACAATAGTCTGTAGACAAAAAAACATGAAAATTTTAAATGACAAAAAAATAACATTAATTGTGTTGTTTATAGGGTTGTTCAGCCTGTGGGATGCTAAAGTTCTATCTGCGGAAGATAATGTCATTACAGTTCATTGTAGCAGCAAAGCCGGTTTCATAAACAAAAGGATTTTCGGCAATAATTTCTTGGGATATGACTATTCTTTGCATCATGCGGGTCAGCGGCATTATTATGGGCATACCGACTACGGTGCCGGAATCTGGGATCCGCAGCAAAAAAAGTCGGTTAAGGAAGTAATCGAATTAGCCAAAGAAGCTGGTATCACAATAGTGCGTTTTCCCGGGGGCTGTGGTGCGCATCATTACAACTGGAAAGGCGCTATTGGCAGGGAAAGAGAGCATTACTTGTATGGGATAGATGAGTTTATAAAGAGCTGTGAGGAAATAGGCGCGGAGGCGGTCTTTACTGTAAGTTATTTTACCGGGGATGAAGAGGATGCGGCGGATCTGGTGGAATACTTGAAGGGTAAAGTCAAATACTTTGAGATAG
>CAZLCT010000144.1:0-4661 GCA_964558015.1 uncultured bacterium
TTCTTTTTGATTTTGGGGACATTTTTAATTTTATAACATCCGTTTTCTTCTCCGACCAATTGGTGGATATCCTCGTTTATGTCTCTTCCTGAAACATCCTCATATACAAAATGAGCCCCCACAAAACTGGAACGCTTATCACTGGCGGCAATACGCCTTACTAAATCCAAAGCCGGCAGGTACAGCCACCTGTCATCATCTTTGCCAGGATGTTTCCAGACCATATAGACCATATCCCGGACATCTTCCGGCTGGTAAAAGTAAACATAGAATTTCTGCTCTCCTCCGTCCTCAATGTCTTTCCGCAAGATGGTAAATTCCCTGACCCTTTTTCTCCCCTGAGAATCGGTTATCTCCATGCTGACCTCGGCCATCCCGTCTTGGCCACTGTAATAGGCAGCCTTATTGGCCTTATCCACAATCTGGCCGACAGCCAAGTCCGCAGAATATGCCGGAGAAATCAAGAGGCCTAAACCAAAAATAACAAAAAAACACGTATTCCTAAACATCCTACACCTCCTTTTTCAGTTTCAATAGTTTACAAACCTTATCATTCCTGAGCAGACACCTGCAGGAACAAGCCAAGACAAGGAAAAGCGGTATTGTGATATACAAAATACCCATTATGCCCATATCAGTATATCCTAGTAAAACATAAAGCACGGCTAAAACAATAGTCACCGCTAAAAAAATACAGTCAGTAGTATAGCACAAAAAATGCTTCCCCCTTTTTCTGTATATAAAAGACGGCGAAACGCTGATAATCGAAGGCAGAATAAAAAATGTTCCTAAACTCGAGGTAAACATAATCGCCGCCATAAAAAATCCTACTGTCTGGTAAGGCACCAGCGGAGCAGCTAAAAGAGGTAAAAATCCCACAGCAATAACAATAGCATTCCTGGCAATTGCCCTTGACGGACCGGAAAATGTATAACGGACAGTATCCTGCCAGTCATTGCTCTGTTCGTACCGAGCCCGGCTTCTCTGGATAAAATGAATAGCAAAATCTATTGACAACCCTAAAGTCAAAGCCGAAAGAATCGCTACAGGCATATCATAATACCTGCCGGATATCCCCAATAATCCATAAATAAACACTATGGTTATTGTTAAAGGTATCATAGAGATTAAACCTCTTAAAGGCGAACCAAATAGAAAAGACATCATAAAAAATACTATTATAAAGCTGCCCATGAAATTTCTGAGCATGCCCACGACCATCTTATTCTGCCAGGCGACATTAACATAAGTCAAGCCCGCCCAGTTGCATTTTATTTTATAAGGAGCAGGGTTAGCTTTAACAAATTCAGCTACTTGATGAATAACTTTCTCCATATTTTGGTTGTCTCCACTTGTAAGCTGAACCCAGATATTGAGTTTGGAATAATCCGGTGTAGTAAAATGCCATAAGTCATCTGGCTTATGTGAATTCTGATACGAGATGAGACACTGGGCTACACCCTGTTTAGTTTTAGGAATTTTATAATACTCTCTATTTGCTCCCAAAAGCTCATAATAGACTTTTTTGGTAACATCCGCCAAAGAAGTGGTTTTACCCACATCCCCTTTGCTTTTTAAATAATTCTGAAGCTTATCCACATAGTTAAGCATAGCCGGCCTCTTAAAAATTTCTGATATGTCGTCTTCAGACTGCATTACCAAATAAGCCATGTAAGTCCCGCCAAAATGCGCGTTCAGGACTTTATCGGCAATCCGTATAGGGTGGTTTTTGTTAAACCATTTAACCGGATTGTCATTAATCTGGATCAGGCTTATCCCCCATATAGAAACCGCAAAAGCAACTAAAGTAAAAAACAAAACCAGCTTCCATCTGCCAATAACAATTCTACTTATAAGATTAAGAACTTTATCCAATGCAGATTTTTTGTCATCTTCGTCTAAAGCTCCGAGATTTTCCAGTGTTTTAGGACTGATTAAAGCTATATAAGCAGGGATAAAAGTCATTGATATAAACCAGGCAACCATAACTCCAGTCGAGACGAAAACTCCAAAAGTCTGAACAGGAGGTATATGCGAAAACGAAAGAGAAAGAAACCCAATCCAGGTAGTAAGCGCGGCATAAAGCATTGGTATAAAAAGCGTATCTATTGATTCAATAATAGTTTTCTTTTTGTCGCCCGTTTTCTTATATTTCTCGAAAAACTCGCTTAAAATATGAATAGAACTTAAAACCGCAATAGGTATTAAAAATATCGGTATCATCGAACTCATGATATGCACTGGAAAACCAAATCCCACAAGAAGCGCCATTGTTATAATCACTGTGGACAAGGCTACTATCATTGGCGCAACAATCAAACTTACCTTCTTAAAAAACATCAGCATAAGTAAAAAAATTATAAGCCCCGCCAAGGGGGCAGACACAGCCATCTGAACAAACATTTCATGGCCGAAAGTATCTTCAGCAATAGGTAACCCTGTTATATAGTATTTTTCATCGCCCTTATCCTTGGATATAATTTTTTTTATCTCTTGGGCTACTTGATAACTTATATCCTTTTTTTCTATAGGCACATATATGCATAAAGCCTTAGCGTCTTCGGAAATAAGCGTCCCATAAAACACAGGATTATCCATCATCCTGTCTCTTATATGCAAAGCTTCTTCCTTGCTCTTAGGAGGCGAAGGCATCAGCCATTTAAACCTTACCGTCCCAATTCCTGCTTGCTCAATATCATCTTTAACCGAAGGCGAAATCAATTCATGGACAATAACTCCTTTTATATTTTCAATATCTTTAGTTATATCGTAAACTTTCGTTAAAGTATTCACATTAAAGACGCCATTGGCGTTATTTTCGTTTACAATCCCCAAAACTACAAAATCATAGAGTGAAAACTCTTTCTTTGTCTGGTTATGGAATACCCTGGCAAATTCATCCTTAGGAAGCATATTTTCGGGGTCGGTATCGACCTTCATTTTAGGATATTGGATAAAAGAAAAAATCAACGCCAAGGCTAAAGCGGTAATGATAATCTTAGGGTGTTCTACAGAAAATTTTATAATTTTTTTCATAAATTCTCCTCTATTATAATATAATCAAACGCAATTAATTTGTAAAATTTAGGTGTTTCCCGTTCTGGTACCCATTGTCATCACCCCCTCAAGTTTTAAGCAGTCTATCATAGAAATTTCAATTGCCAATTTTTTTATTACCTCATAGTCGAATTTAACTCCAAACGTTGTTATACTCAAACGTAATTGGTTTGAGTATATCTCACTACCTATATTTACTTCTATAAAAACAGAGGCTGTTTTCTCCTCTCTCTTTGCTCTTTATTCACCCCATCAGCAAGTTTAATTGAATCAATTGTTTGAAAATAATCAAAAAATTTTAAAGCCTTATTGATTTTGTTTTTCTGTAAAGAACCGATTATATGCCATTCCAACTTTTCAGCATCTCTACCGATGACACTATACGCAGCTTCGCTAAGATCTTTGAGACCACTTTCCCTACTTTTTTCATCTCAAGTTTTTCCATACCGTTGAAAGTTGAATGCCTGCGTAATTTTCTACAATACTTCATTCAATATATCCGTTATCTCCCTCTGCCTCCGCCTCCTCTACCGCTGCCCCTTCCGTCACGAGGGCCTCTTCCTAAACCTCTGCCCATGCCGCGGCCTAACCCCCTGCCGCCGCCCATACCAAAATTTAAAACAGGAGACACCTCTCCTTGATTCGAAGAAGGAATCTGTTGTGACCCTGTGCCGGAAAAAATTGCATCCTGAGGACAAACCTGAACACATCTACCGCAATCTAAACACTTATCAGCAGCAATCCTAGCCTTACCGCCAACCATTGATATTGCCTGAGCCGGACAAACATCAACACAAGCACCGCATCCCACACATTTTTTTTTATCTACTTTAAACATCTTAAAACCTCCAATCACCAATATTACTACTGCTTTACATTCATCATTATTGCGTATTCAAATTGGTAAAATTCAATATATACTCAAACGTAATAGGTTTGTAATTTGTCACACTGCACCGCATCTTGAAACGTTCTTCTATCGCCAAACCTCAACGCAGCAAGCTACGCCTGCGGTTTGGCTTAGGGACTGTAATGCAATAAATGTTGCATTTATTTCATTACAGTCCCTAAAGTCAGATCGTTCCAATATAGCGTACAGGAAAACGCCTAAATTTTACAAACCTATTACGTTTGAGTATAGTTAAATATAAGACCTTGGATTTTTATATTCATCCAATATCTTGGAATCTTCCAATGCTTCTATGGTAAATTCCACTTTTCTTTTCATACCATTTTCAGGAACAAACTGTGATAAAAAATCGCCAAATTCCTTGCTCTCTCCTTCGCATCCTACATGATTGTATTGTTTATTTCCCACGATTTCTAACCTGTTAAATAACCATCCTTCAAATGTTTGTTTCATTTTCCCTCTCTTTATTTTATCCTCAAATGTAATAATTTTTATCCGCTTCCTTCACCTGTTTAAATTTTATTTTGAAGAACTGTTACAATATAAGTGACTGTAAAAAAATAAAGTTTACAGTCACTAAGCCTTTATTCGAGAGTATAAAATTTATCTTTCTTCAATAGATCCAAAATGCCCTTTATCAATTGAGGATTTTTTAAAAAATAACATTTTCTTTTTCCCTCCTGACACCAGTCAA
>CAZLCT010000145.1:0-4454 GCA_964558015.1 uncultured bacterium
ATTTACCGTAAATTATTATCCGCAACCTCTATTCCTTATACTCTGATTACCAGAAATATTCATGATTTAATAGTTGTATCTGATTTCTGCTGGGTTACCTCAGGGACAGCGACTCTGGAGGCAGCATTAGGCTTGAAGCCATTTATAATAATTTATAAAGCTTCCTGGTTAAGTTATATCCTGGCTAAAACCCTGGTAACGATTCCTTATATCGGCCTCGTAAATATCATTGCCGGCAAAAAGGTTATTCCTGAGTTCCTGCAGAAAGATGCTCATCCTGAAACTATCGCGCATGAGACTAAATTTATTTTTAATAATCCCCAATCACAAAAAATTATTATTGAGCATCTTAGGGAAGTTAAGAAAAAACTCGGAGCACACGGAGCAGCTCAGAGGGCAGCTAAATCAATCCTTTCATTTTTAGCCTCTTATTCGCCTTCATCTTCGATGAAAAAGAAATGAAATAAATGCAATAAAATAAAACCCAAAAGCAAGGACTAAGAGGGCTTTTAATCCAAAACACATCGAAAGATATTCACTACACCCCCCTACCACGGAACCAAGAAGATTAGAGCCCAGTGATGCGGTTGGGTTCTTGGAACGAGAAAGGACTATAGAAACAATAATACCACCAAAACCAACGGGTAATGCATTCATCAAACCGCCCGCCACTCCCCGTACAATAAGTGGCAAGGATATCAAGTTTATATTATTAAATGCCCATAATAAAACAACAGAAAAAAACAGACAAAGAAACCACGGCAAAGGATTCTTGAGTCTTACACGCTCAACAAACAAATTTGCCAATAATATCATAACCAACACACCCGTGAAAATAGATGAGTTAACCATCCATGTAGATCCAAACAATAAAGACAAACTTGTTACGCCACGGGTCTCAATAAGTAAAAATGCAGCTCCCATAAAAAATAAAACCGAATCAAAGCGAGACGTAAGTGAAGTAAGTCCAAATACAAACGGTATTGCCATAAATGCAAGCCCCAGTACCAAAGCAAGAACTATTATATATCCCCATGGAAACTGCCCCGGTTTTATATAAAGAAAAGGCCAATCATCGTGAGGTATTTTAACTGACTGCTGGGCCAGAGGTGTGGTTTTTTGAGCAACCTGTACTAGGCGATCATAATAAATATCCGGCCAATCATTAGGTGAGGCTTTAAAAAAATTTGTGTCTAAGCCAGGATAAGGTGCTAAACGTTCAAGGTGAAGCCTGTTCATATCCGGTGCTACAAGAAATGTCATACCATAATTCATACCGTGGAACATAAAAACCGGCTCTCTGCCCGTAGCCTGCCAAATCAGCCAATAGAGTCTGTCGGCTATCCATTTACCGGCAAAAATGCTAAAAGTGATGCTCATATGACCATTGGGCGAGACATGATTCCAAGCGGCACGTACGCCTTCTGTCGTGTAAACATAATTATCAAGCCGTAACGTTGACATAGATGAAAACATGGCATGGGAATCAAGAAATCCATAACAAATAACATCAAATGGTTTACCGTCATATTGATTAAAAAACGCGCGGGCATCATTTACAATAGGCACAACACGCGGATTATTGTATGGTTTTTCAGGATGCAACGTTTTACCTAAATCCATAATGGTTTCATCAATGTCAACCGACCATACCTCCTCATATCCGTTTCGCAACGCTGCCTGAACATCATTGCCCGTTCCCGCACCAACGATTAATGCCCTCTTACGCTCATCATTGATCACGAAAGAGATGTCATACGCCCTGCGATCATACAACAGGAGCTCACGTTCTTCGGCTGATAGATTATTTCGCGACAGGTTCTCTTGGGAGAAATCAAGCATGTATTGAAAAAAATCACGGTTAACATGCAATTCCGTGCCGTCGGCAGACGTATGAATATCAATTCTATTGTACGGAGAAAAAACAGCGCCGTTAACTGAATACCAACTTAAAACGAGTATGCTGATAAAAAACACTACTGATGTTATTTTACGCGAAAACCATATAAAGGGAAGTCCGCCAACAAATAACCACAACGGAGGCGGTGCATTAAGAAACGTTATAGAGGTAAACATTACCACACCGAGTAATGATCCCACAATATTAGCTGAATATGCACGTAGTGGAGGAATCTTTGAGAAAAGAAACCCTATGGGAGATGCAGCACATATAAAAACACCTACAATCAAACAAAAAAGTAATATAAAAATACTTATATTAAAAATATAGGGCAATGCCTGGCCGCTGAATAATTCTCCTCCCCATAAAAGAATAGCCTTATCGGGAAACGGCATATGCATCAGATGGAGGTTTTTTGAAAAAACAAGTGGTATAGATAATATAAAAAGTAAAGGAAATACTCCATGAACAAGGCCGCTTAAACGACGGCCCAGGGCGATTCCGATACCCATACCTAAAAATACACCAATGAGTACTAGATTATTAAAATAGGCAAATACACGAATCTGACCCGACGTCCATCTAATAAGTGCTAACTCCAGAGTTAAAATACCAAAGGCACAAATACCTATTTGCAAGGGGGCTGATCCCTTACCTCGTGTCCATAGATTATCATAAAGATATTTCATGCAGGTTATAATACAGTGTGTCTCTGCAGTGGTCAAATTAAATGTAGTAAAAGTCTAAAAAAACCTATACGGAAGACTAAGAAAAATATGCACATAAAGAGTAGGAAATATTTATCCGTTTTACCATTAGCAATTTTAAAAGAACATTTTGTCATTTGCTATAACTCTTTATTTTAAACGGGAATAAAACATAACAGTACCATCTATCCCAAGTGGCATGAGGATTGCATAAATATTTAAGAGGAGGATAAGTGTTTCTATGGCAAATAATTTTCAGGAAGAAAAACGAAAAAAAAGGAATGATGAGATAGCTGCAAAACGTGAAATGCGGCGTAATCCCGAGGCGCGTAAAAATGCACCTCGCGGAATTGGTTCAAGACGAATAAAAACACCCGTACCTCAGCCATCCGAAGTAAATAATTCTTCACAAAAAAATCTTCAGAAAGTACAACAACAAACTCCGCCTACTCAAAAATCACAACCCCAACAAATCATACGGCGAGATAGAGTTGAAATTAGTGAAGAAGCATATAAACGTTTTAGAGAAGAACTTGTTTTATAAAAAATTACCTCTTTAGCCTCAAACCTCTATAAAACCATCTCTTCAGGTATAAACTGCATAAGATGTTTTAATCCTTTTGCTACCTTCCCTATTTGATCGATGCTAATAGTAATCCCCTTCTTCGTGGGCCTCATTTCTTTTTCATCTTGAGGCTGGAAGAATATCCTTATATCTAAATATTTTTTATTTTTGTATTCTTTCAACGTTAAACGAATTTCCTCATTTTCACCTCTCTCAATCTTATACACTTTTTGTCCGTTCATTTTAATCTCCTTTCGTAAAATTGCTTTAAACAAAAACTCTTTCTTCCCATATTTATCAATATTAATATCATAAACCCAAGTCCCATCGACCATATATTCCCAGCCTCGGGAACTGGATAAGAATTATTATCACTATTCGGTATTTCAACCGGCTCTGGTATCCATAAAATATCAGAATTTACGGGAGTATATGAATTAAATCCGCTCTTAATCGAACCTAATCCGGCTATGTACAATCTAAATTTTTTATCCTGAGACTGAAGTGAACTCAAAGATACGGTTTGCGGGCTACAGGTTGAAATCGGGTCATGTATGGAAGTCCGCTTTGAGATACCCTCTTCCATATCAATGAGTATTACTGAATCAACCAATGATTGTAGCTCTACATAAGGAGATACAACATTTGGATTATTACTCGGGGTAAAATCGCTACTATTAATAGTAAGTTCATCAAGTTGAAAATTATCAAACGTACCGTCAACACCAATCCAAAGTATTACATCATAAAGATTATACCTGCTGCTTGCATTACCTATATATAATTCAAACTCATCATTGTGGGTAGTAAACGTATCTTCTTCAAGAAAATCAATTACTCCGTCATTATTACTATCATCGTAGTAATCTGTTTCAAAATTGAAATTCCCTAATTCATTAGATACCCTTACTCTATTAGTGTATTTCAAATTTGTTAAATTTACTTCTTCAAAACTTATGATTCTCACAGCCTGTGAGGTTTCCACATTAAATAAATTCATCGCACCTACAACACTCATAATAATAAATAATTTCTTCATAGTAAATCAAATATGATTGTTAAACATATATTTTTTTGTTTTACAGGATAAATTTATACCATATTTTTTCCATAATTGTCAACTTATTTTTTAATTATTTGCATATTTTTTTTGTATTTTTTTCTTTTCTATTGACAAAAATAGATAAATAGATTAATATTTAAATTACTTAACTATTAAATAATTTATTATTGTAATTATTTAGCCGATTGAGTAAAAAAGTTAATAAAATTGTATTTGTTG
>CAZLCT010000146.1:0-4412 GCA_964558015.1 uncultured bacterium
AATTTTCTCTCAAAGGAGAAAAGTTTGGCGCGTTTGCTATGGATAGCGTTAAGCATTCGCGCTTCTTGAATATGTATGACGGTGTTGTTGTCCGACGTACAATTTATTCCGATGTCAAAAAGAGACAGTATGATTATCAGTCGATACGTTTTATTTCGAGGCATGATAAAAACTTGGGTTTTATGCAAATTGTTCTCACCCCACTTGACGGAGACGCGGAAATCGAAGTACAAACAGGAGTTGATACTGCTGTTCACAACGCAGGAGTCGTTACAGAAGGTGATAAAAGACATTTTACAATCAAAGAATTGATGAATGATAATGGAATTCATTCTTTGGTTGTAAGGACTCTTGAGAAGCGCTATTCAGCTATTTATCATCATGGCTTGTACTATAAACTTGGCGGAGGAAGAAAAAATTATAGCAGGGATACCGTTCTTCGTTTGACTATAAAGAAAAATAAACCTGCCGTTTTTACATGGGTTTTTTCGTTAGTCGTTTGTGATAATGAAGCTGAATTTAAGAGTAAACAAAGAGGAGCAAAAAGAGATTTTAAAAAAGCTTTTCTTAAGAATTTTGAAAGCCATCTTAAGAATCACATTAATGAGTGGCATAAGATATGGGATATGGCAGATGTGGGTATAGAGGGAACGGCAGACTTACAGAAAAATTTACGGTTTAATATTTATCATATGTTAATATGCGGCCATTTTGACGATGGGTTCTCCAGCATCGGAGCACGAACACTGAGCGGTGAAGGGTACCGCGGCCATATTTTCTGGGACTCAGAAATTTTTCTTCTCCCATTTTATGCTTACGTTAAACCTGAGGTAGCAAAAAATATGCTGCTTTACAGATATAGCCGTTTGGATAAAGCCAAAGAGAGGGCCAAAGAAATCGGATATGAGGGAACTCTGTATCCCTGGGAATCGGCAGATATAGGTGTTGATGAAACCCCAACATGGGCAAAAAATTTAGACGGAACTATAATCCGCATTAAAACAAACCGCCTAGAACATCATATTACTGCTGATATAGCATATGCTTGTTATTTATATAGTGAAATTACAGACGATGTTGAATTTATGAATAATTACGGATATGAAATTATTTTTGAGGCAGCCCGTTTCTGGGCGAGCAGGGTAAGCCGTAATAGACGCGGGCATTATGAAATTCGGAATGTAATCGGGCCCGATGAATTTCACGAGCACGTAAATAATAATGCTTTTACAAATATGATGGCAAAATGGAATTTATTGGAAGGTTACAAATTATATTATCATATTAAAAAGTTAAAGCCTAAAATATACAAAAGATTACGTGCAAGGCTTAATTTAAGCGATAAAGAAGTACATGTTTGGAAGGATATAGCGTTTAAAATTGTTTTCAAACAGCGCCGTGATGAGGTTATTCAGGAGTTTGACGGATACTTCAGGAAAAGATATATTAATATTAAAGAGTATGATGAGAATGGCATACCCTTATTTCCCAAGGGTATTAAACTAAAAGACTATCAGAAGACACAGTTTGTGAAGCAGGCAGATGTCTTGATGCTGCAGTATTTACTTCCTAGCTATTTCAGCCAGAAAAGTAAGGAAAAGAATTTTCAGTTTTATCTAAAAAGAACATTGCATAAGTCTTCTTTGAGTGCTCCAATACATGCGATCATGGCTCTTAGGGCAGGAGAGCTTGCAAAGGCATATCAATATTTTAATGTGGCTTTGCGTGCTGATATTAGTAATCTGCATGGTAATACTGCGCAGGGTATACATGCGGCATCGTTAGGAGGTCTATGGCAGAGTGTTATACATGGTTTTGCGGGTGTGGGGAGAGGTAAAGCTATGCTTTCAATTAATCCCAGGATGCCGCGAACATGGATAAAAATGAAATTTTCTCTTATCTGGAGAGGTGATACTTTAAGGATTGAAGCTGATAATGACGAAGTCCAAATTAAAGTTGAATCTGAGAAGACTAAAAAATTACAACTGAAGATTTTTGATAAGAAATATTCTTTGAGGATGAATAAAGAATATATTTTCCAGAAGAAACAGGTAAAAAAAGAACATAGATTGCAAAGAAGAAAAAAACAGGGATATTATTGATGGGTGTGTCAAAAAGGGTATGGAAGATGATATTAAAGCATAGTGCTATTAAAAGGTTTAGAATTTTCATAGGGGGATATAATAGGGAAGAATAAAATCCCAAATAACAAATTCCAAATATCAAATAAAATACAATTACCAAAATTCTAATGCTCAAAACAGAAAATGACCGATAAGAAATACAATTTAGAAAAACGAACATATAAATTTGGTAGAATTTTAGGTTTGGTCATTTAGTAATTTTAATTTGGAATTTATTTGTTATTTGGTGATTGATGCTTGCAATTTAATAATTTTTGACAATACTTTATTGATACGGGAGGTATAAAATGGCCAAGGTTACCAAAAAAAAACTACGAATTGCCCACCTGCACTGGGGATTTCCTCCTGTTATAGGCGGTGTTGAAACCCACCTGACTCTTCTTTTACCTACATTAGCCGAGATGGGGCATACTGTAAGTTTATTAACCGGGAGTACTGAAGGTGCTAAGCCGGAAGAGGAATTTAAGGGGATTAAAATTACACGCGCTCCTATTATGGATCTCAATTGGCTGTGTAAACGGGGTTTGCACGGTATAGAAACGGAAATCAATAATGTGTTTAATAAATTCATGGATAAAAATAAGCCTGATTTATTACATGCACATAATATGCATTATTTTTCAAAAGCGCATGTACGGGCTTTAGAAAATATCTCTCAGAAGAAAGGAATACCTCTTTTTTTAACCGCTCACAATGCCTGGGACGATGCCCTTTTTTTTGAATTAACGACCAAGATTAAATGGACGCACATTATTGCCGTAAGTCATTTTATTGAAAAAGAATTAACCGGCGTGGGATGGAGTCACCGTAAGATAACAACAGTTCACCATGGCATTGATGAAAAAGCGTTTCATCCCGGAATAAAGCCTAAGAAAATTTTAAAAAAATATCCGCAGCTAAAAGACAGGAGAGTAGTTTTTCATCCGGCACGAATGGGATGGGCCAAGGGCTGTGACGTGAGTATCAAAGCCTTACGATTAATAAAAGAAAAATTCCCGAATGTAATGCTTGTCTTGGCCGGTACAAAGAATATTATTGACTGGGGATTAACACAACAGAAAGATATTGCTTACATGGTTCACCTTGTCGAAAAGTTTAAACTGAGAGATAACGTTTTTATCGACTTTTATCTTTTAAAAGAAATGCCTTATTTATATGCTGCTTCTGAGGTGTGCGTTTATCCTTCAAATGTTTATGAACCTTTTGGCCTTACAATGTTAGAAGCAATGGCTTCGGGGAAGCCAATGATAGTGACAAAGATGGGAGGAATGCCTGAGATTATTCAGGACGGCATTAATGGTTTTGTAATTCCGCCGAAGAATTATGAAGAATTAGCCTCCCGTGTTGTACAGCTTTTTAATGACGATGAATTAAGAGAACGTTTTGGCCGGGTCGGTCGGAATATGATAGAGAAGAGTTATACCCGACGGCACGTAGCAAAAGCCACATTGGATGTATATTATAATTTTTGCTCATAAAATTTGCATACCTTATATTTTATATAATGAATATTTCAAAACAAACAAATCAACCACATGTTCGCATAGAGTTACTTCCCACCACTTCCGGTAATGAGTGTACTGTTAGCCTTTTGGGAAATCTTGATGTCCATTCCACGGGAAATATTTGGCATAAGGTTATGCTGATTCTTGAAGAGAAGACTCCTCATAGAGTTATTATCGATGCTTCAAATGTTGAGTATTGCGATGATTCCGGTATTGCTTTTTTTCTTGAGATAATCCGCCGACAGAGAGAAAGGAATGCTATTGCTGAGATACAAAACCTTCGTGAAGAATTTAAGAGCTCGCTTGATTATTTTTTAAAGAAGAAAGAATCTAAGAGCCCGGAAATAACGTCCCCCAGACTTAGCATTATTGAGAGTCTGGGAAAAAGTTTTATGATATTATTGCGGGATCTATATACTCAAATCGTTTTTGCAGGTGAGTTGGGCAGTACTTTATGGACAGCTGCGTTCAATCCAAAACTTATCCGCTGGAAGGATGTATGGCAAGTGGTCGATATCGGAGGGGTTAGTGCGTTACCTATTATTATTTTACTTAATTTTTTGATGGGTCTTATTATGGCATTTCAGGCCGCAATTCCCATGCGCCAGTTCGGTGCTGATATTTATGTCGCTGATTTGGTGGGATTGTCTATATTGCGTGAACTTGGTCCTCTAATGACTGCAGTTATTCTTGCGGGTCGTTCCGGCTCTGCATTTGCTTCTGAATTAGGAACTATGAAAGTCAATGAGGAAATTGATGCTTT
>CAZLCT010000147.1:0-2787 GCA_964558015.1 uncultured bacterium
TTTAGAGCTCAATTAAAACAAATAAAGCGGATGAGAATCAGGATTTTTACCAAATAAAGTGATATCATCAACCTTTTTTATTTTCTCACCTTTGCACAGAGCAAATATCGTGCGTTCAATGCCTATTCCTCCTCCGAAAGTATCCGGGAACAAAGATTTTCCGGCCGCATCTTTTTGCGAAACGGCAAGTAAAAACGGGCCGTATCCGTCAAGTTCATTAATATTTACAATATTGCCGTTTTCGATGATCGGTCTAACCTTAATAATTTTATTATCAAGCAAACGTTCTATGATCGGCTCAAAAAGCCATTCGCGAATCGCGCCTGATGAGATTTCGAAAGCGTCGCCGTATTTCCCGGTATTGAGTTGAATTGACTGCGCGCAAATATCGTAATTATAAATCATATTGGAGTTAAAATTACTGAGTGGAATTTTTGATCCGTCCGGATTCAAATAAGGATAAATGAGGTCATAGTTTTCCCGCATAAGACCTGTTATCCAGAAGAATTGCGAACCGGCTTGTGCACCGACTTTTTTTTCATAATTTGCGGCACCGAATTTTTTCTCCACTTCATCTTTACTATAGCGGGGAAACGGCGATTTTGGTTCTTCCAATACCACACCAAGCGCTTTAAGATCATCTTCATTTTTATCAATCACTTTTTTGACGCTATAAACGATTAATTTTTCAAAAAAAGCCAACGCGTTTTCAAAGTCTTCCTGAAGAATTTTAGATACCTTTTCAGGATTGTTTAGATATTCATCGAGATCAACCCCCCTGTTACGTCGAACTTCGATATCCATTTGAGAGAAATCGATAAGGTATTTTCCGCGCTGTTTCCCCAAAGGATTTTCAATCTCCAGACGGATATTTGGAGAATCAACAAATACACCTTTCACCTTTTTATTAAAACAAGCCAGAAATTTGGAATAAATCATGGAATGAGTCCCCCTATAAGTATGGCCCTTATATCTGATGGAAGGTGTATGTTCAATGTCATGGGCAAGCGGGTCGGTAACCGGGCTTAACATCACTCTTTCCATATTCAAGAGGCCGTAATCTGCCAGGAATGACTGCATCGCGTTAACAAAAGTTGTACGAATGGCCATAGCGTTATAAAGTTCATCTTTCACCCACTTATCCATATAGGATTCTTTCATATAGCTTTCCAAAGAACTCCCGTTTTCTTTCAACGCCGATTGAAAACCCATTAAGCTTTCACTAATTGATTGATCATCTGTCATAATAATCCTTGTTAATAGTTAATAATTGAAAATACGCCCCGGTATACGCGGGGCAAAAATCCCGGGTCAGTGGACTGAAACCCGATAACCGGGAAGTTATGAAGTTGAATTGAAATCTAAAATCTTCAACAAAATAACACGTCCCGGCGCGATCATCAAAAGGTTGGTATCGCACATCATATTATATTGTATTGGTTGAAATTTTGCAATGTGTGAGGGCAGGGAATTTGATTAGCAAATTAGATTTTCGGTTGACTTTTAATCATAGTTGTTATAAAATAACTAAATGCTTAACCATAAAAACAGAATTGATGATTATTCCTCATTCCTAAAAATATCTCCCGGAATGGCTCGTTCCATATTAATTATCCTTGTACTCGCCACAGGATTAACATTGAGCTTCATGCGCTACGCTGCTAAAGATGAGACCGGCTTTCTGATTGAAGCGGCAACCATGTCCGACTGCATTCATGAAGGCAGATGGTTTGGTAATGAAGCTGTCGGCTGGCACGGCTTCCTCTTTAAAACACCCGCCGCACTTCTCTTCACAGTATTTGGACGATCGGTTTTCCTCGCAACGCTTACCAATATTATCATCGCGGCACTAACATGCTGGTTATGTTTTAGTTTACTCAGAAAGGTGCTCAAATCTACCGTATGGGCTTTCGCGGGAACCTGGCTTGTGATAACCACTTATCACTTTTTAATTTGTTTACCCACTTTCCTGCGCGATATTCCCGCAATGTTCGCCGTTCTTTTACTGCTCCATGCAATTATTAAGAAATCTAATAAATGGATTATCGGGTTGTGCATGCTTCTGATTCTCGATGCGAAAGAAGGTGTTTTCTTCGCTCTGGCTCCCGGATTTGTTTTATGGGTGATTATCAGCGAAATACTCTCGTGGCGGGAAAACCGAGTGGCGAGGACCGAGGATAAAGCAGTGGGCAGTGGGCAGATGGCCCCCAGTGGAGTAAAAGACTCCACGGGGCGAAGAGTGAGCAGTGAGCAGTTAGCCCCCAGTGGAGTAAAGGACTCCACGGGGCAAAGAGTTAGCAGTGAGCAGTTAGCCCCCAGTGGAGTAAAAGACTCCACGGGGCAAAGAGTTAGCAGTGAGCAGTTGGCAGTTAGCAGTTCGAAGACCGTCTTCCTCGTCTTCCGTCGCACTGTTTCGCGACTTTTCTGCGGTTTTTTTCCCGCGTTGGTTTTTCTAATACTCATGTTCTTTACAAGCGTTATCCCGCTGAATATGCTTGATGCAACTATTCTGGGAATAACAACATCCGGAATGCACGACATGAAATTCAATTTCAGTTCCAAACGCGCATCCAAAGGAATTAAGTCATACATGAAAGATAAGGCAAAAACAGCCGCTAAAAAAAACGGGCAGAAGGCCGTAAACAGTAAGCAGTTAGCAGTTAGCAGTAAGAAATCCGAGGACCGAGGACCGAAGACCGAGAACCGAGAAGCGACCGAGAAAGCAGTGAACAGTGAGCAGTTGGCCCCCAGTGGAGTAAAAAACTCCACGGGGCGAAGAGTGAGCAG
>CAZLCT010000147.1:2887-4394 GCA_964558015.1 uncultured bacterium
GTGAGCAGTTGGCCCCCAGTGGAGTAAAAAACTCCACGGGGCGAAGAGTGAGCAGCAAAGAATCCGAGGACCGAGAACCGAGGAACGAGGAACAAAGTCTGAAAGAAAGAGGTTGTGAAGATGGGAAGTTGGGATCCGAGAGCCCAGAGCCGAGAACCGAGCCCCGGCATCCACAGGGCGAGGAAGTTAAAGCGAGTACGCAGGAAATATTCAATAATCAACAACTTGTCCCGAGACCGAAGGTGCTCGTGGAAGAAATTCTCAATGTTCAAGGAAAGACAAAAGACAAAAAACAAAAAACAAACTACCAACTACCAACTACCAACTATCAAGTCGGAGCATTGGCGGAGATCCCGGATCTAAAGGACGTTGGGAAACAAAATCGAAGTCTTGGCGGAGATCCCGGCTCTAAAGGACATCGGGACACAACCCCGGCATTCGCGGGGCGCTTACGCGAGCACAAAAGACAAAGTATAACCCCGGCATTCGCGGGGAGCTTACGCGAGCACAAAAGACAAAGTATAAAAAAGAAATCTCTTTTTGTAATTTACTTTAAGAAATTACTGTTCCCACGTACATTTTCATTTATCGCGATGCCGAAGATAATTGTTTTTCCGGCACTTTTCATGTCAATTGTCATGTTCAGGCGATTCTGGAAAGGAGGCAGGGCAGAACTATTAGCATTACCTATTCTCTTATGGAGTTATATGGTAATATACATCATAAGGGAGAGTCACGGACGGTATTTAATGCCCATGTTACCTCTTTTAGCGTTATTTTTCGCGTTTTTCATGATTGAAGGGCTTAAGAAAAAATGGTTTCCTGGTATTGTCCTTTTAATTTGCGGAATATTGGTCGCGCTTGGCTTTACATTTGAAATTAAGTTTGTAGCCGTTAAAATAGGGTTCAATGTGATCCTATTCTCCTTCGTAATTCTCGCCCTGATAAGCTACAGAAAAAAATGGCGGTACGCAAATCTATTCGCTTTAGCCGTTCCCCTATTCTCCGGCTTGTTCTCTATCGGTACCGCTCTTGCTTCATCACTAACACAGTCTGATGGGCAGATGAGAAGTTTTTTCAGGTATGGATATATTATGGAAGTTAAAAAAGTTGTATCAGAATTTAAACCTGATGAAAAATTCTGGCTTAACGGTTTCGCTTCCGGATATATGATGTACTTCTACATGGGTGAACGACTGACGGCCGGCGAAAGAACGTGGAGATTGGCTGAATGGGTGCCTAAGAAACAACTCCTTCGGCGGTACGATGACAATCAGCATAGAAGAATCGGCACCCGAATACGCTCAATGAAGCGATTCAGAAAAGCGATCATGACCAATAGTGTTACAAAGGTAGGATTAGTTATTTCAACTTATCCAAAGCAGAAATTTTCTTATCAGAATAGATTGGATGATTTCCGTAAAGCCGACTGGCTTGAACTTGAACGAACGGTACAGTTCAAAAACAAAAAACTTTTTATTTTTAATATCAATCGTTAGACACTAAT
>CAZLCT010000148.1:0-4346 GCA_964558015.1 uncultured bacterium
AAGCTGGAGGTAAAATAATCGGAACGTATTATTGTCCTCATGGAAAAAATGAAGGGTGTGATTGTCGCAAACCTAAAACCGGCTTATTTGCACAAGCTACCGAAAGGATTCCAGAATATGATAAGAAGAACACGTTTTTTATCGGTGATAAATTGACTGATATCAGGGCCGGAAAAAATTTTGGATTAAAAACCATTATGGTTATGACGGGCTACGGTGAGAAAGAAAAGGGACTTATTACAGATGAGACGAAGCCTGACTTTATGGTGGCTGACCTGCGTGATGCGGTCCAGATCGTGCTTGCTCGTGTGAAGGAGCGTGACTCATGAAGTACCTTCTAATATACGGCGGCTGTGGGCATGGGCATCAGCGGGCAGCTGAATACGTTGCCGAAGAATTAAAGAATCGTCATGTTGGTGATATTACTTTGATAGATTTTTTGTGGTATGCATCGCCCCTGTGCAAGAGGTTATATCCTTTTCTTTATCGGGTTACGGTAAGTCGGCTTCCATGGATTTGGGCATTAGGTTTTTATATTACTAATTATAAATTTTTGGATTTCTTTATTAGATGGCTCCGCCGTATTGTTAATTCACTTAATTCACGCGGACTTGTAAATTTTATTATAAAAGAAGACCCTGGTATTATTATTTTAACTCATTTTTTTCCGGCAGAAGTATGTACTGCTTTAAAACGACATAAAAAAATTAAAGCAAAACTTGTTACTATCGTTACTGATAGTATTCCTCATTCTACCTGGATTAATAGAGGTACTGATTATTATATAGGTATGTCGGAGGATACAAGGCAGGCAATGATTGCCTGGGGTATTGATGAGAAAAAAATAAATATTTTAGGGATTCCAATAGCAGCTAAGTTTGATTTGCAGGATAAGAAGGAATTTTATCGTGAAAAATACGGATTGGATAAGTCTTTATTTACGGCACTGCTTACCAGCGGGAGTTTTGGAATCGGTCCGACACAGGAACTGGTTTCGTTGTTAAATACGTATGAAAATAAACTGCAGATCATGGTTGTGTGCGGTAACAACAAGCAGTTGTTTGATGTGCTTTCAAAGAGAAAGTATAAAGTACCTGTAAAGATATTTGGTTTTGTTGATTATATGGATGAACTTATGGAAGCGGCTGATCTTGTGATTGCAAAATCGGGTGGACTGACTATGTGTGAAAGTCTTGCCAAGGAAGTTCCTTTAGTTATTTCGAAACCTATTCCCGGGCAGGAGAATTATAATGCGAATCTTTTGCTTTCCAATGATGCTGCTTTTCGTATTAGGAAGGTTAATGACATAAAAGGAATTATTGAGAGTGTAATAGCTGACCCTGGGGTATTGCAAGTCAAGAAAGATAATATAAAAAAGATAAAAAAGCCGCATTCAACTCGTGATATAGTAGATTTTATAATTCGCCTTTGTCAATAATCCCTGGCGAATACACGGATTAACACGAATGGAAACACGGATCTACACGGATATACCATGGAGTATAGGGGCGAGGTTGCCTCGCCCGAAACAAGTTTATAACCGGTTATAATAGTCAGGACCTATGGGCAATAATTTTTACGATACCGTATACTACGGAAAAACAGACGAGGATATTACAAAGAAAAAGATTCGTAAGGATCTTGTACGTGAAAATACATTTTATAAAAACATTCTTTGTCCCCAAGCCGGTACTAAATTATTGGACTTGGGTTGTGGTGGAGGTATATATTTAAAAATGTTGGCTGATACAGATGCAGAACTGTGGGGCATTGATATTTCAGAGAATGCTGTTTCTATTGCTCGCCAGCGCATGAAGAAGCCTGATCAAATTATATGTGCTGACGCAGATCCCCTACCTTTTGACTCTGATGAATTTGATTATGTGAGTGCATGGGGAACTGTTGAGCATTTTATAAGTGTTTCTTCAATTTTGAAGGAAATAAAACGCGTGCTTAAACCCGGGGGTAAGGCCGTCATTTCAGTTCCTAATGTGTATTACTATAAATATATTTGGGATACGTTGAGAAAAGGTACGGGGCCGGTCAAACACCAGGAGCCGGAAGTGCTTTATTCATTCCGGGAATGGAAAGGTATAATTGAGAAAGCGGGACTTGAGGTAATAAGAAAATTTCGTCACAATAAATTTGTTCAGCCACGGTTCATGATTTGGCTGCGAAGTATTTTTATTCCTTTTTATCTTTCGAATCATTTTATTTTTGTATGTACTAAAAAATAATCATTGCCTGTGGAAAAAGGGGTTTTGAAATGAAGAAAAGAATACTTGCATTAGGAGCAACGGGTAAAGATGATCTGGAGGTTTTAACGGTTGACAGCAATCCTAAACTTTCACCTGATGTGGTTCACGATCTTAACCGTATGCCATGGCCTTTTGAGGATAACCAGTTCGATTCTATTATTTGTCATCATGTCTTAGAACATTTGATGAATTTTGGACCTGCAATGAGCGAATTGTATCGTATTTGTAGGGGAGAGGGTGAAATTTATATTGAACTTCCACATCATTCATCGTATCATGCTAGTTCACCTGATCATAAAATGAGGTTTAATTATTTTTCATTTGACCGTTATTTAGACACGGGCAAAAAAAATCTGTGGATTACAGTTGACGAAAAATTTCGGCTTATTGAGCGTAAGGTGACGTTTCATAAATCGTTTCGTCGTGTTTTCTTGCATAAGATATTTAACCGTTATCCGTTAAGCTATGAAAGGTTTTGGACATATATATTTCCGGCAGAACATTTAGTATTAAGGATACAGCCGATTAAGTAAATTTGTCTAGGCATAGCGCAAAGCCCCGCCCTTTCTTGACCATTAAGGTTTCAGAAAGGGCGGGACATAGCTCATGGTTGAAAAAAACGGATTGATACGGATCCGGCTTCGCCGTCCAGGCTACGCCGCGATGAGTAAAGCATAGAGCATAGGGTAGTAGGGGCGAGGTAGTTCGACAGGCTCACTACCCTGAGCGAAGTCGAAGGGTAACCTCGCCCGAAACAGTTTATAGCCGGTTTCACCACCTACGAGGTGGTACAACGGGGTTTATTAATGGAGTGTAGGGGCGCACCTATGTGTGCGCCCGATATTGCAAATTATGAACATACTTGGTATTTCAGCGTTTTATCATGACAGTGCTGCATGTTTAGTGCGTGACGGGAAGATTGTGTTTGCAGCTCAGGAAGAGCGATTTACGCGCAAGAAACACGATCATTCCTTTCCCAATAATGCAGTTAATTCATGCCTTAAAAATTGCGGATTAACAATCAATGATATAGATTTAATCAGTTTTTATGACAAGCCGTTTATAAAATTTGAGCGTATTTTATTGACATACCTGCAGTATGCGCCTTGCGGCATAAATTCTTTTATCAAAGCAATGCCTCTATGGATCAAACAAAAGATTTGGATGAAAGAATATGTCTCTAAAGAACTTTCATATGAAGGCAAAATAATTTTCCCAGAACACCACCAGTCTCATGCCGCATCTGCTTTTTTCCCGTCTCCGTTTCAGGAGGCGGCATTTTTAACGGTCGACGGGGTGGGTGAATGGACTACTACTAGTTTCGGAGTTGGCAGGGATAATGAAATTGATATTATCAGTGAAATCCACTTTCCTCATTCTATCGGTCTTCTTTATTCTGCATTTACCTATTATACAGGTTTTAGGGTAAATTCCGGTGAGTATAAACTTATGGGACTTGCACCTTATGGTGAGCCGAAGTATAAGGATTTGATATTAAATGAACTGATTGACCTTAAAGAAGACGGTTCTTACCGTCTCAATATGAAATATTTTAATTATTGTGCGGGCCTGACAATGACTAATGAGCGTTTTCATAAGTTGTTTGGTGCACCGCCGCGCCAGAGGGAGTCTAAACTAAATCAGTTCTACATGGATGTTGCGCGTTCAGTACAGGTAGTGACTGAGGAAGCTATGATGCGCATGGCCAAACATGTACAAAAGCAAACCGGGCAGAAGAACCTTTGTCTGACAGGAGGTTGTGCGCTAAATTGTGTTGCTAACGGTAGGATTTTGCGTGAGGGTCCGTTTGAGAATATATGGATTCAACCTGCGGCCGGTGATGCTGGGGGTGCTCTGGGTGCAGCTCTTTTTGCATGGTATCAATATTTAGGAAATAAAAGAAGTGCAGATACTAGCCGTGATGTTCAGCAGGGTTCATATCTTGGTCCTGAATTTAATAATGAAGATATTATTAAGTTTTTGAATGAAAATAATATACCTTTTTCCCAAATACCTACTGAGGAAATTCCTGAGCGTATAGCTGACTTAATTGCTCATGAGAAGGTAATAGGATGGTTTCAGGGCAGG
>CAZLCT010000149.1:0-4302 GCA_964558015.1 uncultured bacterium
GAATTTGGATTTTTGGATTTATTTTGGGTTTTGTAATATTTGAAATTTGAGTTTTATGTTATTTTTTACACTACCTAGATACTAGTACATAATATATCAAATTATCGTTAACCTTAATATTATTTTCCCTTTTTGTAAATGTAAAGGGGTGACCTAAGGTATTGAAATATAAAGGGTAAAGAATTTAAAGAATCCCGCCGTAATTATATATGACAAGTTAAATCTTTATTTTTACCAAATTAAAAGAGGAAACGTGTGTTTTCTGTTCTTATTAGGTGGACATTTTTTTGGTAAAATATTATGATAAATTAAACTTTTTTAATGTCTTTATTATTTTGAAAACAAAGAAGTAATATGCATTATAAAAAATCTTCATTTGCTATTGATATTGGCAATAGTTCCGTAAAGTTTTTAAAATTCAGACACCATTGGAGTGGTCCTGAAATTATTGATGCCCGTGTATTTCCGCTTCCTCTAGATTTGCCTACAGTGATTGATGAAGGGAAAAAAACAGAGATATGGAAGAATGCACTTATACATCTTTTGCAGGGTGAAACTGAACCTCGTCCGAGGAACGTTACTGTATCCCTTCCAGGTGATGCCACAATTGTTCGCTATATAACATTGCCAAATATTCCTCCTTCAAAGATTGATAAAATTATTCGTTTTGAGGCTGAACAGCAGGTTCCTATTCCGTTTAATGAGATTGAATGGTCATATGCGGTACTTCCGTCGCGGCGGAAAAAAGTAGTGGATGTTGTTATTACTGCCGCAAAAAAGAAGTTAATCTCACCTCTTACCGATATAATTCAATCGTTTAATTTTAAAGTTGATTCTTTCAGGTCAGGACAGCTTGCTTTGTGTAATCTGGTTAAATTTTATAATCTAGATAAGGAAGGAACGCTGCTTATAGATCTTGGCGCTCAAAGTACGCACATAATTATGTTTTATAAAGGGATGAAATGGGGGCGCACTCTTTACTTGGGAATGTTTAAAATGACCAAGATGATTTCTGAAAAATTATCCATCGACCTTAAAGAAGCTGAAAAGATGAAAAAGACTCAGGCTCATGACGGGACATTTCTGATTGCACAAAAAAAAGAAAAAAGTTTAAAAACAGGCTCTGCGCAAGTTGTTAATAATGTTATCGAGGATGTTCTTTATGAAATTGTTAATGAGGTCTCGCGTACTATCAGTTATTATCTTTCGGTAGAAAGAGCCGCAGTTTTTAACAGGATTATAATAACGGGCGGCGGTTCCCATATTAAACATATCAATACATTTTTTGAAAAAAATCTCGGACTCAAAACACAAATCGCAAACTTTATTACACCCCTGAAATTATCTTCTTATTTAGAAGGGCGTTTTAATTATGATAAAAACTTTTATTCAATAACGATTGGCCTATCCTGTACTCATCCTTTTTTTGCTGCTTTAAAAGCTCCTTTGCTTACACATGCTTTAAGGGAAGAACGTATACTTGATACGCGCAGGGAGCGTTTTTATTTCTTTTTTATTATTACACTTTTTATCCTTTTTACTTTAGCAGTCAATTTTACATACGAGCTTTCTGTAAAAAGAAAGAAAGAGAAATTAATTAAAACTCAACTGGCACAAATTGAAAAAAATGAAGTTAAAATGAAGAAAATAGAGAATAATATAAAAAATATAAAAAACACTTTAATGCTACTTGAACTAAGGAGCAAAGAAAGAGAATATCTTCTTAGAGTGTTGTGGGAAATCGAGGCTCTGTTGCTTGATAATGTATGGTTTGATGTGCTTGAATTTCAGAAAGAAAATCAAATGTTAATTATTTCGGGGCGAACCACCGAGACCCTGGCCAATATAAATAATTTCCAGAGTGCTTTACGTGGGCTTGATTTTATAAAGGATGTAACGTTTGAGGCTGCGCATATTGAGGAAGAAACCATGGATGGTAAGCCTATAAGAATTTTTACTATTAAGGTACGTTTCATTCCCTTAGCGGTAGGCATATACGATTAGAGGTATTAAAATAAATAGTTTTTAAAAAAATGAGAAAGGTTTTATCGAGTAATGACAAAAGGTTTTAAGATAGTTCCTGCCCGAGTGAAGGTAAGAGATAAGTATTATTTTATTATTGTAGGGTTTGTGGGAAGTGTAGTCGCTATTATTTTAGGGATCTATATTATTGCTACTTTTGGTAAAATTTTGAAAATTAACGTTTCGCTTGAGCAGTTATATAAAAGGATTGATAGTTACAGGCGCGGGATGCAGAATTATCCTTCGCCTGAACGCGAAGTTTTCCTAATGGAGCAAAAGCGTGGGTTGGAATCAATCCTTGCTAATATTCGAGAATATCCTGTGTTTTGGGATAAGATTATAGATATCGACGTCGAGACAACTTCTCCTTTAAAATTTAAAGAAGAACTTTTCCGCACGAAAAATACTTTACAGAGACAAGCTGATAAAAACGGAGTTATATTGAGCAAAGATATAGGGTTTTCCACTTGGGAGAAGAAATTGCCCCAGCCATCACAAATTGAAGATCTTTACAAAGCATTAGAGGTTGTTATAGAAGTCAGCGAAATAGCGATTAACTCTTATGTCGAGGAAGTTGAAGAAATACAAGTCTCAAATTTTGTTGAGATGCTATATTCAGATTCCGGTTCTAAACAAAAATACTACGAAAGAGAAATTAGGATGAGGCTTAGAGGAAAGTGTTCAGAATTCGTTCAATTTTTATACGGGATAAATACTTCTAGAATATTACTGCATGTAAAAGATATGCGTGTATATAATATTCATTCTAGTGGTGTTACAGCAGGAAGGGATGAGTCTAATAGTTCTAAGAAAAACTCTAAAGATACATTAGACCCTCTTCTTGTGGGTGAGTTTACAATCATAAATACTTGTTTGTAATAGACTTATGTAAAAGGGTTTAATATGGATATTTTTAAAACACCTTATGTGATTACGGTCACTAAAATTATTTTAATTGGGATTTTTGTGATTTCTTTAATATCAACCGTTGTAAACTTTTTTTTATGGAATTCAGGGTTTCGTGATCTTGAATTTACTCCGTTTCCTTTCAATGAAGCAAAAGAAGTTAATTACGTTAAATATTTACGTTCCTTGCCTGATGATTATAAGCAGTCTTCCCGCTTAATTGGGCAGTATCCTATTTCCAGGAATTTTTTCGCTCCGCTTGTTAAAGAAGAAAAAGATATGGTTCCTTTTTATTTGAAAGATGTGGTGTATGAGCCGCTATTTTTTATGTATATGGGGCATATAGAAAAAAGGCCTTCAGAGTATATTGCACAAATCAATTGGGCGGATGAGACTTATTTTGTCAGAAAAGGTGAAAGCATTAAAGAGTGGAAAGTTAAAAGTATAAGTAAAGATAATGTTACAGTTGAGAATGCAAAGAAAGAAGAAATTGAATTACCTTTATACAAAAGAATTTTTTCAAAAAAGCCATATGCGATTATTATAATTCGGAAAACGAAAAAAGAATTGAAAATTAATGTTGATGATGTTGTTGAAGGGTACAAAGTCCTTGACATTACTAAAGATACTGTTGTATTATCAATTGATTCTAAAGCTGTCACTATTACAAAATAGGGGAGAAGAGGAGTATGCAAAAAAATGAAAAAGTGTTGAAGGTTTTTCTATATCTCCTTTTATTGCAGTTTATATTTGTACCTTTTTTATATGCTCAATCCGGTGAAGCTCTTAGTTACAGGATGCAAGGTTTTAAAGCTCAAAAGGATGGAAATCTTGATGATGCTGTGGCATTCTACAGGAAAGCGATTGATGCTGATTCTGCCTATGCTACTCCTTATAATGATTTGGGTGTTATCTATGAGCTGCAAGGGTCGCTTGATCAGGCTGAGAAGTCTTATTTAACAGCACTTCAGATTAATCCGAATTATACAGGCGTGTATTCAAATCTGGCCTCTTTATACGAGAAAAAGGGAGACCTTCAGCGTGCTTTGGCATATTGGGAAAAACGTTCTACAATGGGTAGTCCTTCAGATCCTTGGGTGCAGAAAGCAAAAGCGAATGTCAGCCGTATTAAGTCTTTAGTTCCACAGCAGACAATTCCGATGAATGTTACTTCGCCTTATAGTCAGCGCCGACGTGCTACAGAGCTTGCTGAAATGATTGTTATGGAAGAAGAGCGGAGAGGAAGTGGCCGCAGACGGGTGAGTAGCGTTAGTGCTGATCGGCTGGCTTCTGATGCAGAAGCTGACATATATAACTATCGTTATCAAGATGCTCTTGATAAGTTGTATGAAGCAAAGGAAATGACAGAAGAAG
>CAZLCT010000150.1:0-4297 GCA_964558015.1 uncultured bacterium
TAAAAACAAAATTGAGTGATTGCGGGAGTATTCCGATTCCTCAGGAACCAAGTGCTGTTTATGCTTATGAAGGAGGGTATTTTATTGCCGGGGAGTCGACTGATGTTTTGTATTGGTATCATGATAATAAGATAATACTTTTTGATATGAAGAAACTTGGCATAAGAGTTTCTAATATTCATTACGAAAAGGATAAGAATCTTCTTTATGTTATCGATACCTGGAACAATGCTATTTACATGTTTTCTATAAGAGGCTCTGAATGAAAGTATACCCTGAGTATGTTCCGTCTTATTTACAGGATAATCTTGTATTGCTTTCTGACAAGTATGCAAAGTTGAGCGAAATTTTAAAACAAGAACCATGTATTTCTGAGAGTGTTACAATATTTAAAACTAAAAGTGAAACATTAACTATTAAATTTAATGAAATATTACTGCATAGTTTATACGACCCTGAGAAAGAAGCGTTACAATTTGTTCATTCACAAAATATTGAAGAAGGAAGTGTCGTTTTAGTCTATGGTTTTGGTTTGGGCTACCATTTGCATTATATTTTGCATGCCGTGGGCCGGACGGGGAAAGTTTTTGTATTAGAGCCTAATATTTCCATATTAAAAGCAGCATTTGCTTTAATGGATTTAGGTGCATTATTACAAGATCCTAGATTTTATTTAATAAGCGGTGAAAGCGAAGAACTTGTAGCTTTACGATTTTTATCCGTAATAGACAGACACCTTAATGATGCAGCACATGATTTGAATAAGATTATTATTCACGGCCCTTCGTTCCAGTGTTTACCTAAGGGGTTTGATAAGCTCCAAAATACTTTTGAGCTTTTATTAATTGAACGGCGGGCGCCTGGTTTTTTTGAAAAGGTTAATATTAAAAATATACATTCTAATATTGATGATGTTTTGAAAAGCCCTGGCTTAACGACATTTACTGATATTTTTAAAGAAATACCGGCATTTTTTATTAATGCAGGACCTTCGTTAGACGAGGCATTACCTTTATTATCTGATTATAAAAAAAAGGCTCTTTTGTTTTGTTGTGATACGGCTCTTCCGGCTTTGATAGACCAACAAATTGTACCTGACTTCGTTCTATCCGTAGATCCTCAAGAAAGCAGTATAGAGCATTTTGTTAATTATTTTGATTCTAAGGCTATATTGATATTTGTTCCGACATCATCACGTGAAGTTATCAGTCAATACAATGGAAAAAAAATAGTTGTTTTGCAAAAAGGGCATTCAATGACACGACATTTTGAAAACATTTTATCTTATAAGGGGTTTACCAGCGCAGGAAGTTCTGTCTCATGCATAGGTTTAGACTTGCTCATACAGATGGGATGTAATCCTATAATATTTATTGGTATGGATTATTGTTTCCCGGGTGGGAAAATGTATTCGGCAAACGTTGCTGAAACAAAAAAATGGCTTTCAAATGTTTATAAGCTTAATACTATCGAATCAATGCATAGGGCAGCAATTAATGACAAGAAAGTTATCAGTATAAAAAATAAATATGGAGAAGAAATTTCTACGTTTCAGACGCTTTATTCTTATTTAAAGCAAATCGAAGCTTTAGTTGCTGAAAATGAAAATAAAAAATTTTATAATTTTCTTTCTCGGGGTGCACATGTTGAGGGGGCTGAAGATATATTTTTACGCGAAGAACTATCTGTTTTGTTGAAAAAAGATATTAATAAGCATATTACTATTAAAGAAGAAGATATAAAAGAGGAAATTAAAGAAAAAATATTACATAATCTTACCATTGCAAACGTTTAGACAAAACGCCCCGTGCCTTTTAGATACCTCCACTTAATAGGGGATAGATGTAGTATTAAGCAATTCTTTTAACTAAAGGGGGTCATGATAGCGGCAGTGTAATACTTCAGTATTTTGGTAACAATTTTTTAATGTAGTCAAACTTTAAATAATATACAAAAGTCATTTATTAAAAAAAATAAATTGTAACCACGCGATTACACAGATTAACACAAGATATTTATAAGGATTATATAAAAAATAATTAATCTGTGAAAATCTTGTGAAATCGAGTGGTTATAAAATATATTTCAGAGTGTACTGTTTTAATTTTTTTAAACATCTAATTTGTTACCTAAATTGTGAAAAATTACACGGCAGGCGGTTAAGGCAAGAGATGTAAAGGGGAACATTATTAATTAAATAGGGAATAATATATGAGACAAAAAAAGATTGTTATAGCAAATTCAGTGGGTATAGATAGTAATGGATTAGCGATTATCCATTCGCCAAGCAGGTGGACTAACTCTTCTAAAGAAAAAGATGTATTTGCTTATTATCCTTGGGAACTAGCTTATACCTCATCTCTTCTTAAAAGGGAAACAGACCATTCTGTTAAATTGATTGATGGATGTTTAGAAAAGCTGGACGGCAATCAATTTTTTGAGCGAATAAGCCAGGAAGAACCTGATTTTTTGCTTATGGAACCTTCAACACGTACATGGGAAGATGACAGCAGATTAATGAAAAGAGTAAAGGATGCTTTTGACACAAGACTGATTGTTGCAGGGCAGCATGCTACAGCATTTCCTCAGGCGGTAGCACGTATAGCAGATTTTGTTTTAATAGGTGAGTATGAGTATACCGTTTTGGATATTGTGCAGAATAAAAAGACGGAAGACATACTTGGTCTTTATCCTAATCCACGAAGGCCGTTAATTGATGTTAATAAACTTCCTTGGCCTGAGGATAATGATGTATCTCGTATTAATTATGGTATGCCAGGTGAACCGTCCTCGGAATATTTAGAAGTACAGGCATATGCTACACGGGGATGTCCTCTTAATTGTAATTTTTGCGTCTGTCGTCATTTGTATTATCAAAAGCCTAATTGGCGGCCGCGAGACCCTAAAAATATTGTAAATGAGTTACAATATCTCAAAACTAGATATCCAAACATGGAAGGCATTTTCTTTGATGAAGAATGCCATAACATAAAAAAAGAATTCATACTTGATTTAAGTAAAGAGATAATAAGACAAAAGCTACAGAATTTGAATATTGAGGCAATGTGTGTTTATTATACCCTTGATGAAGAGATGATGGATGCAATGAAGGAAGCTGGCTACTATCTTATCCGAATAGGGATTGAAACGGCTGGGATAGGGTCAGCTCGCGGCATTAATTTAGGTGTAAAGTATAATTTAGATAAGTTAAGGAAATGTTTATACTATGCCAAAAAGATAGGTATGAAAATGTATGGGACTTTCACTTTTGGTGCTCCGGGTTCCAGCCGTGAAGATGATCAGGCTACTTTAAATTTAATGGAAGAGATAGTTGGAGAAGGACTCTTATGGAGGTTTCAGACATCTATTTGTACACCCCAGCCAGGAACACCTTTTTATAAATGGGCGCAGGAGAAAAATGTTATTAAGACTTTTACTTCCCAAGACTATGATGGAGGAAATCGTGTTGTAATTGATTACCCAGATTATAGCAGTGAAGAGATTATGAAAATGTATCTTAAGGCTCAGAAGTATTATGATATAGCATTGAAGAATAGATTTGCTGTAAAGATTAATGAATCCGTACCTATGCTTCAGCAGTTATCTTTTACTAAAATATTAGTATTAAGGACCTCACGTATGCCGCAAATGGATATTGCCTTACGGACTTTGAGATCTGTATTTTCTGCTTCTACAATCGATGTTTTAGGCCAGTCTGTGGTTTACGATGAGCTTATGTTTTTAAAGCAGGAGAAAATCATTGATAATATTTATCTATATGATGGTGGATTTTTTTCAGCAGAAAAATTGAATGTGCCTTTGCTTGATGAAATTCGCAACAGACAATATGATTGTGTTTTTGTTGTATACAATAACCTAAAGGGGCGTGGATATGAAAATGTTGATGAATTTCTCAGAATGCTTCCAATCGAAGATTGGATGGCATTTAATTCAGAAGGGACTATTCTAAGCAAGACGGATATTGAACGAATACACAATGAAGAAAGAATGGCATGTAAAGAGTAATAAGGCTTTGCCTGGAATAAGTATTATTGTTCTTACCTGGAACGGCATCCATCTAATAAAAGAATGTTTTTCAAAAATCATACCAGTAATCAGGAAGGTAAAAATACATTACGAGATTATTCTCGTTGATAACGGCTCAAGAGATGATACTGTATCTTATGTTGCAAAAACTTGGCCTGATGTCAATATCGTTTCTTTAAATAAGAACAAGGGTTTTTCTAAAGCTAACAATAATGCTGCACAGAAGGCGAAATACGACAAATTACTTTTT
>CAZLCT010000151.1:0-4295 GCA_964558015.1 uncultured bacterium
TTATTATAGTTATAATTAAAAGACGCAAATAGTCGCAGATATTTGATACATAGAGTATGGTGAGTCTGTCGAAACTTACACGTAGATACACGCAGATGAATGAAGAAAAGAAGTTTTTATACAAAGATTTATCTTATGAATTGGTTGGATGCTTTTATGATGTATACAATGAACTGGGGCCTGCTCATAAAGAGCAAATATATCATGAGGCATTAAAATTTATATTTAATGAGAAAAGCATGAAATATAAAAGTAAGCCTAGAATTAAGATACTCTTTCGTGGGAATAATGTTGGAACTTATGAGCCCGATTTTATTGTTGAGGATAAAGTAATAGTTGAAATTAAATCTTTGATACAAATCCCTAAAGTTTTTGAAAAACAGCTTTACTATTATTTAAGAGGTACTAAATATAAGGTTGGTTACTTAGTAAATTTTGGTAATGAAAAAATAGATATACGACGTAGAGTCTATGAATCAGCGCGTACATCTGCGTGAATATGCGTTACGATATGCGATAATCTGCGTTTTAAAGAGGAGAAGATAAATGGAAGCGGAAGTGAAGAAAAAAACAGAGCTAGAGCAAAAACTTAAGAATCGAACGGCAACATGTGCTGTTATTGGTCTGGGGTATGTTGGATTGCCTCTTGCTGTTGAATTAGCAAGGGCAGGATTTAACGTTCTGGGTATCGATGTTTCTGACTTGAAGGTTGAAGAATTAAAAAAAGGAAATTCATATATTATAGATGTCTCAAATAATGATATTAAGACTTTAGTGAGTGAGAATAAGATTAAACCAACCACTGATTTTTCAGTTCTTAAGGAAGCAGACACTATAAATATATGTGTGCCAACTCCTCTAAGAAAGTCAAAAGAGCCTGATATATCTTATATTTTAGCTGCAGCTCAGGAAATCCAGAAATATTTACACCAGCAGCAAGTAATTATCTTAGAAAGCACAACATATCCGGGGACAACTGATGAAGTTTTACTTCCTCTTTTTGAAGAGGGGGGATTAAAAGTCGGTGAGGATTTCTATCTTGCATTTTCTCCTGAACGGGTTGATCCTTCAAACCCGATTTATAAAACTAAAAATATCCCTAAAGTTATTGGTGGCATTACACCCGAGTGTACGAAGATGGCACGGTTGTTATATAGTTCTGCAGTCGATACAGTTGTTGAAGTTTCTTCGCCAAAAGCTGCGGAAATGGTTAAGCTGCTTGAGAACACTTTTCGCAGTGTTAATATAGGACTTGTAAATGAGCTTTGCCTCATGAGTGATAAATTAGGTGTGGATGTATGGGAAATAATAGATGCTGCCGGCACAAAACCTTTTGGTTTTATGCCGTTTTATCCAGGACCTGGTTTAGGCGGACATTGTATTCCAATAGATCCTTTTTATCTTTCATGGAAAGCGCGGCTGAACGGCTTTGACCCGAGATTTATTGAGCTTGCAGGTGAAATCAACCGTCGTATGCCGGAACATGTGGTTAATAAGATTCAGGATGCATTAAATAAAGAGAAAAAAGCATTGAATGGTTCGAGAATACTTATACTTGGGGTTGCATATAAGAAGGACGTAGACGATGTACGTGAATCACCTGCTCTTGAAATTATAGATATATTGCAGAAAAAAGGTGCACAAGTTTCTTATTCGGATCCCCATGTTAAAGAATTTAATATTGAAGAGACCGCAATGCAATCTATTCAATTAACAAATCAAATATTAAGTTCATTTGATATGGCAGTAATTTTAACGGATCATAGTGCTTTTGATTATGAGTTTATTTTAAAAGATGTCAAAGTCATTGTTGATACTCGTAATGCTTTAAAGAAATTTCGTCAATACAAAGACAAGATAATTAAAATTTAGTCCAAAGGCCTAAGACAAAAGACCTGAAGGTCTTTTGTCTTTTGTCTATGGTCTTTAGTCTTAATTAAGGGAGGATAAAAAAATGAACATTTGCGTGGTTGGAACAGGATATGTCGGTTTGGTAACAGGAACATGCCTTGCCGATTTTGGTCATACTGTAATATGTGTAGATAATGATAAAGAAAAAATCGACTGTCTCAATAAAGGCGGCGTGCCTATTTATGAAATTGGTCTTGATGATTTAATAAAACGTAATACAAAAGAAAAAAGGCTTTCGTTTACAACAAACTTGAAGGAGGCAGTTCGAAATTCATTGGTTATTTTCAATGCGGTTGGTACCCCTCCGCGGGAGGATGGGACTGCTAATATGGATTATGTATTGGCTGTTACGCGTGAGATTGCTAATCTTATTGACGGCTATAAAGTTATTGTTACCAAAAGTACCGTTCCTGTCGGAACCGGACGTAAGATTAGAAAAATTGTTGATGAAGTCTTAGAAGAAAAAGTTTCTCCTGAATATTTAAATAAAAATCCTGAGGCAAATGGCCGTAAACCTAAGTATGATGTTGTTTCCAATCCGGAATTTTTAAGGGAAGGTTCTGCTATTGAGGATTTTATGCGTCCAAACCGTGTTGTTATTGGAGCAGAATCTGATAGTGCTATAGCTATTATGGAAGATATTTATCGTCCCCTGTATCTTTTCGAGACCCCTATGGTTATAACAACAATTGAAACTGCGGAACTTATTAAATATGCATCGAATGCATTTCTTGCCACTAAAATATCATTTATTAATGAAATAGGTAATCTTTGCGAACAATTAGGCGTTTGTATTGATGATTTGGCAAAAGGAGTGGGGCTTGATCAACGTATCGGCAGAAAATTTTTACACGTAAGTCCCGGATACGGCGGATCATGTTTTCCCAAAGATACTCAAGCTCTTGTACATATTGCAAAAGATATAGGATTAAATTTAAAAATTGTTACCTCCACTATTGAAGTTAATAATAATCAAAAAGAGATGATGGTTGAAAAAATTGAAAAAACGGTTGGTGACCTTGCAGGAAAGACCATAGGAATTCTTGGCCTTGCATTTAAACCTAACACCGATGATATGCGTGAGTCTGCCAGTATTACAATTATTAACGGACTTCAGAAAAAAGGTGCTAATGTTAAGGCCTTTGACCCTGTTTCTATGAAAGAGGCAAAGAAAGTTCTTCAGGGTGTAACCTATGCTGAGAATGCATATGATGCTGTAGAAGGGGCAGACGCACTTGTTCTTCTTACAGAGTGGAATGAGTTTCGTTATCTTGACCTCTTAAAGATAAAGAAAATTCTTAAGAGGCCGCTTTTTATTGATTTGCGCAATGTTTACGAGCCTGAAAAAATGCTTCGCATTGGCTTCGAATATGTTTCACTTGGGCGGGGTGTGGTTAGGAAAGAAGAAGTTGGAAGTAATAGGTGAAAGGTGAGGTAAAAACAAGTAACATTCAAGGTAGTGGAACACGGCTTGTGTTCCACTTTCTTATAAATAAAGGAATTTAAGAAATTGTGAATATAGTCATAATTATTCCGACTTATAATGAAAAAGATAATATAAAGAGGCTAATCCATGAGTTACAGGATATTTTTAAAACCCTTCCCCATGATATGAAAATATTATTTGTGGATGATAATTCACCTGATGACACAGCCAACGAGATAAGGGGTTTAATGGATAATTATGACAATATACAAATTATACAGGGAGAGAAAAAAGGTTTGGGAAAAGCATACATTAGAGGAATGAAGTATGCGATATATGAACTTAAAGCAGATGCTGTAATGGAGATGGATGCTGATTTTTCACATAAACCTTCAGATGTACCACGATTAGTGAATGAGTTGGCGCATTATGATTTTGTTATTGGTAGTCGGTATGTTGCTGGAGGAAAGATTCCTGATGAATGGCACTGGCTGAGGAAATTGAATTCGCGTGTAGGAAATTTTGCTGCACGCTATATAGCAGCATTATATAAAATACAAGACTGTACAGCAGGTTTTCGAGCTATTAACGCTGATTTATTAAAAAAAATTAATTTTGAAGATATTAAAGTTGACGGATATGGCTTTCAGGTAAGCTTGTTGCATAAAGCTGTATCAAACGGTGCAAGAATCAGGGAGATACCGGTTATTTTCGAAGACAGAAAGTACGGTATATCAAAGTTAGGTATCTCAGACATATTTCATTTTATTATTGAAGTATGGGGAATTAGATTCAAAAAATAAAAATAACCCACGAAAAAGAAAAAATAAGCAGCCACCGATATCACCGAGGAACACCGATGGAAGAAATAAAAAATAACGAAAAAGATATTTTGTATAAAAGTTTAAGTGATCGAATAATTTGTGCTGCTTTCAATGTTTATAATATCCTGGGGAGC
>CAZLCT010000152.1:0-4140 GCA_964558015.1 uncultured bacterium
GCCTTGGTTATTATTGTATCAGGTACATGGTCAAGCGGGTTGAACGGTGCAACTTTAACTGCCAGTGCATTCCGAAAGTCTATGCCGGTGGGAGGAGATTTTGTAGTAGGCTTTGGTCTTGTCTTCTTCGCACTTTCTACAACAATTTCATGGTCATATTATGGAGACAGATGTATATACTATCTTTTTGGGTCAAAGGGGGTCGTACCATATAAATGGCTATATTGCCTTTTAATACCTGTTGGGGCTGTGTTAAAATTAGAACTTATTTGGAACTTAGCAGATATTGCGAACGCGTTTATGGCTATTCCAAATCTTGTGGCATTGATTGGCCTTAGCGGTGTGGCCGTGCAAGTTACTAACAGTTACATGAGAAGGCTTCAAATTGCACGTATAATTCATAAGTAACTATCAAGTAACAGTGTGACAAATTAATGACACACAATTTATTTGCATGGTCAATTTTTTAACTCATTTGTATAATATATAAATCATTAAAACTGAAAATCAGAAATTGAGCAAATATATAATACAAAAAGAGTTACGAATGAAAAAAGAAACCCGAAAAGTGACATTACCAAATACATTGTTTTCACCTCCTTTTCATTTAGTGATAAGAGATAAAACAATATTTATGCCAATGTCACAATATTTTAATTGACCTTTACTGAAGTGATAACATCTTAAGCCACATGAACTTATATTAATATAATGACAAAGTCAATGAAAGATTATTTTATGTGCAAGTTGTTTTTCTTAATTATGGTAGTGCTGTTTGGAATTATTTCAAAGGTTGACGCAGATGAGATTCATGGAGTGTATGGTTTTTCACGAGAATTATTTAAAGGTAAAAATCCGGTACAGATTGTTCAGGAGTTAAAAGAGTGGGGAGTGAATGCTGTTTTTATTAATAAGAGTGATTTTGATATGATTGAGGTTTTAAGAGGTTCAGGGATTAAGGTATATTATGAACTTTCATGTTTCGTTGGGGAAAAGTATTGGCAGCGTTATCCAGCTTCACATCCGGTAAACAGAAGTGGCCGGAATATATCAAAGGTTGGATGGTATGCGGGTGTATGTCCAAACCATCCGAGTATACGTAAGGAAAAACTTTCTGAATTAAAAGCGTTACTAGAGGATCACGAGATAGATGGCGTGTGGTTTGACTTCATCCGTTATCCCTGTCATTGGGAGGTAAAGGAGCCTTATTTTGAGCAGACATGTTTTTGCAGAAATTGTATGCTCATTTTTCAAAAAGCTCTGGGTATATCAGATCCTTCGCCTGATGATATTCTTATACATTATCGAAAGCAATGGGTTGCGTGGAAGTGTAATCGAATAAGTGATTTTATGCGCCATGTTAGAAAAATTGTAGATGAAGAACGGCCCGGTACACTTGTAGGTTTATTTGGTGTGCCCTGGAGGAATGATGAATTCGATAATGCGATTGAGTCGGTAATAGGACAGAAATACGAAGACCTGGCCAATTATGTGGATATATTTTCACCGATGCTTTATCACCGCATGTGTGGAAAAGAGGTGACTTGGATACATGATTATGTTAAGTATCTCCGGGATAAGACGGCAAAAAAAATCATTCCGATTGTTCAGACGTCTGATAAAGACGATATGATGGATGCAAATGAATTTCGTAGGGTTTTACAAACAGCTTTAACTAAACCGTCGAGTGGCGTTATTATGCTTGAGCTTAGAAATATTCTTGAGAAAAATAGACAGAGTATATTACGGGAGGTTGATTACAATGGAAACTAATTCACGCGTACTGCAAGAAGAACTTGAACAATATCGTAAGGAAAAGGAAAAGATCCGTGATCTTGTTGGCCAGATTGGGGGCGTTGCTTCGGCTAGGCGGGATAAAATTTTCAATATTATTTTTATATCTGCCATTTGTGTTTTATTTTTTATGGATACGTTACGTCACTTATTAGGTATTTCTATTCCGTTATCTCCTTTATTCTCTGTTGAGCTGGGATTGTTGTTAGTATCAATTAAGATTATTTGGATGATATATAAACAGGCTAAGGTTGAGCATTTTCAATTTTGGATTTTGAATTCGATTGAATTTCGTGTGAATGCTATTTCAAAGCAGCTGTATGAAATTAAAGCAAAGTTAGAAGGTAAGGAATAATCCGATAATATATTTTTAAATTGGAGGATTAAGATGATTAAGAGAAAATCTGAACAAGAGGCTGAAGTACGTAAAAATATGCGTGGTGGGGGCGGGGAGGTTACTATACGTCATTATTTTAAGAAAGATGAAATTAATGCTCCATCTAGGCTTTGTGCAGAGCTTCGTATTCCACCTGGTGCAGGAATTGGTGAACATGAGCACGTGGAAGAAGATGAGGTATTCATTATTCAGCAGGGAAAAGGTATCATTACCGATGAAGGCAGGGAAAAGGAAGTGTTTGCTGGCGATGCTATTTTAACCGGTAAGGGAGCATCACACGCAATTCGTAATAATAGTGATGCCGAGCTTATTGTAACAGCAATAATTATGCAATATAAGTAAAATGAATGTAGAGACGCTCCGCGGGGCGTCTCTGCGTACGAGAAAACATTATGATTTTTTCCCAGGAAACCCTATTACCCCAAAAAACTATTTTTCGAAAGGGTGCTGTATTTGATATTGCCGATGAGGTGGTTGAATTTGGCACAAGAGGGCTTATTGTGCACGGTAAATCTCTTCTTGATAGCGGCAGAGTTGAAGAAATTATTCAACATTTTCACCACTCTCAAAGTATAGAAACCTTCTGCCGGTCCAAGGGTGAACCAGACCTTTTAGAAGTAACACAGGTTATTGAAAAAGGTAGGGAAGTAAATGCTGAGTGGATTGCAGGTATAGGCGGAGGAAGTGTACTTGACCTGGCCAAAGCAGCTGCGGGTCTTTTTAATGCTAAGGAACCTCCACAGTATTATCAAGAAGGCGGAAAACTGAGAGAAAGAGGGATTCCATTTATTGCCGTACCCACAACTGCTGGTACTGGATCAGAAGCCACAAGTAATTCGGTAATTATTAATAAAAAAAAACTTGCGAAACTTTCAATCCGTGATAAAAGTTTTCTAGCCAGAGAGGTCATTCTTGATGTTGATTTGGTAATGAATATTCCGCCATCAGTAATGAAATACGCTGCAATGGATGCTTATGTCCAGGCCTATGAATCGTTCATATCTAAAAATTCAACCTGGTTTAGTGAAACATTCGCTTACAAGGCATTAGAGCTTATTAATGGACATATCCTTCCTGCATATGAATACGGTGAGGAAATAGATCTCAGTTCTTTGTTGTTGGGTAGTTATTTTGCAGGAATAGCACTTCATCATGCACGGCTTGGTGTTATTCACGGCATTGCCCATCCTCTGGGGGCTTTATATGGATTATCTCATGGCCTAATTTGTTCGGTTTGTTTTATTCCTTCAATTAAGCTTAACAAGGAGGCAATGGGTGAAAAATATGATTTAATGAGTAAAATACTAGGGGTGGATTTATTAGAGCGTATTGAAACTATTGTTGATTTTTTAGGTATTGTATCTCCGTTTAAAGGCAAGGAAATAATTGAGGAGAATAAAATTATTAAAGAAACCCTTACCTCTGGCTCAACAGCTGCTAATCCTAAACCTATTGTACATGAAGATGTTGAGTTTTTGCTAAAAGAATTATTTTAGCAATATCTTATAGAATATAGTTAAAATCTGCACAAAACATATACCATTTCCATAAATCCAATAACCATCTTGCGTTTTGAGAAAAATTAGTGTATATTAATGGTCTTCTTGTCATTCCAAATTGTATATTTTTTGCCCTAATTTTATAGGTTATAGAGAGTAAGATACATATGACCAAGGAAAATTACCGACAACGGCTTGAACAACTTAAAAGAATGACTAAAAAAACTCAAGAGAAAAGCCCTGCCGCTAGGAATAAAAGTCTCGAAAACCTTATTGAAGAGCTTGGTGAAGAAAATAAGAAACTCAAAGCACTTTCCATTGAACAAAAAAAAATCATAGACAAGTTGCGCAGTCAAATAAAAGACGCGATGTCTATATTGCAACAATAAAGCAATAAAGGAGATGATACGATAAATTGACGGTTGGTGTAAACTCCAGATAATGAGAGCT
>CAZLCT010000153.1:0-4106 GCA_964558015.1 uncultured bacterium
TTCCGATTGTATAGTTGATAGAAACTGGCTGAAAGAGTTACTGGCAGGGTTTGAGGAACATCCTGACGCGGCAGCCTGCGGAGGAGTGCAGAAATTACCTCAGGATGCCGCAGAATTTGAAAGAAAAGTTTTCTTATTTATGAAGAAAGCAGGATTCATTACTGATTATATGCGGAAAGAAAGAAAACCGGGCATAGCAGAAGTAAATCATAATGCTTCCTGCAATGTTATGTATAGAAAGGATATCTTTTTGAAAGAAAGCGGTTTTTTAGAGGGGCTTTGGCCGGGGGAAGACGTGGAGTTGGATTACAGACTCAAGAAAAAAGGGTATAAGATAGTTTTTAATTCAAAGGCAGTAGTTTATCATTACAAACCCAAGAATATTAAATCTTTTTCCCGAATGATGTCCCGGTATGGCCGGGCTCAGGGATCTTTGGTAAGGATGTATGGGATATTCAGAAATATTCAGATTCTGCCTTTCTTGAGCTTGATTGTTTTGCTCGTTTTTCCCCTCAGCCTATTTTTTAAATTTATGCTTTTTTCTTTATCTTCTTTTTCTGTCGCTGTTCTTCTTTCTTTTGGATACTTTGATTTTATCCCTCTGTTGGTTATTCTTGCTTTTTTAGCATTCATCTATTGGAATGTGGGATTCTGGATAGGATTATTTAGAATGCGGGTTGACAGAAAGCGGCAAGGGAATGTTTAATCACTTTATAATAAAGATATTCGCGAAATTTATCCAGCTGTCAGGGATAATCTTTAGGAAAAGAAGATTGCCCTGTGATCACCAGGAAATTCGAAGAATCTTAATAAATAAGACAGACAGGATAGGTGATGCGGTTGTGACTCTTCCTTTACTCTTAGAATTGAATAAGGTCTTTGATGTTACTGTCTTTAGTTCCAGATACAACGATTTTTTTCTGAAGGAATTTTTGCATACGGAAATAGCAGTAGATAAACCGCTGGAATTTTCAGGAGTAATAAGAATGCTTTTTAGAAGGTTTCTTTTTCTGTTTGAAAAGTCAAAGGAAACGCTGCCTAAATATGATATGTATCTTGATTTAGACGGGATAAAGGAATTAAATGTCTTTTTGAAAGTGAAAGAGCGGAAGCTTTGTAAGTATTACGTGAGTTTTAATATGGGGATATGGAATTTATTCCTTCAGTATTCACATCCGGGTTATTCTGTTTTATTTTCCAGAAAACACATTTTAGATTCTTATAAAGATTTGATAAAAGCAGCCTTAGGTGTAAATGTTGACATACCGGATTATATTGATTTATCTTCGAAAATGGTTCCTGTCGAGGGGTTTGATAGGGCAGGATTTATCTTGGTGAATATTGGCGGGGCTGAAAAGTTTCGCGGACCGTCACCGGACAAGTACGCGGAAATAATAAACAGGTTAGATTTTAATGGAGAAATTGTTGTTATGGATGAGATAGGCAGGCCTCATATAGAGGAATTTAAAAAGCACATTAACAAAAATAATATTACCTATTTAAATAAAGATTATTCAGTATGGGAGCTTCTATTTATTGCTTCAAAGAGCAAGCTGTACGTAGGGGCGGATTCAGGAATTACTCAATTATTGCAAATACCGGTTAACGCCTTTATCTTTTTTGGTACAGGCTCCCCGCAGGTATGGAAACCGTATTCTAAAAATGTTTATGTGAAGAAGAAGATAAAAGGTACAATAATTGAAGAAACAAGAAATTCTCAAGGGATTACTAAGAAAATAGCTTATAAACCTGTATGGTGTAGGCCTTGTTTTGATTTAGGATGCAGGGAAAGACGCTGTCTTGGGTTTGATGTTTCTCTTATTGTTCAGGAAATAGAAAGCATGGCTTTGTCTTCTTGTGGGTCATAGGTGGATTTTGTTGGTCATTGTATTTATCTTTAAGTTTCTTTTGGTAGATAGAGGATAATAATGAAAATATGTCTTATTTCCAATTTGTACAACCCGTATGTGATTGGTGGTGCACAAATAAACACTGAGAAATTAGCTAAAGCTTTAAGTAAGGATAACGAAATTTTTGTGATTACCACGCAGCCTTTTATGAAACCAAAATCTCTCTTTGCGTGTCAGGAGATGAGAGAAGGGGTAAAAGTCTACCGTTTCTATCCGTTGAATCTATACAATGTGTATTTTGCTAAAAGAAGAAAGTTTTTCCCTCTAGTAAAAGTCATATGGCATATCATAGATTTGTTTAACCCACATACATTTTTCGTGGTTTTAAATATTTTAAAGAAAGAAAGGCCTGATATAGTTCATACAAATGCTCTGGATGGTTTTTCGTTCTCGGTGTTTTGGGCAGCCAGATTTTTAAATATACCTTTGATTCATACTTTACGTGCGTATCATCTGCTTTGTCCTTACTCGAACTTTGTTTGTCCGTATACCAAATTTAATATATGTAAAAATAGGCCTTTGTTTTGTAGGGTTTACTCTCTTTTTAAGAAGTGGGTTGTAGATAGTATTCCGAAGGTCGTTATTGGACCTTCGAATTTTGTCATTAACATGCATAGGAAATACGGCTTTTTCCGAAAGTCTCAGCTTGAAAGGATTTCCAACTTCATTGAAACTAAGAATAGCCCCTCTGTGTTTTATGAGGAAAATAAAGATACATTCGATATTCTATATGTTGGGAGGTTATCTAAGGAAAAAGGGGTGGATGTCTTGATAAGGTCTTTTGTGGGTTTAAGGGATTCTTTTTTGAAACTACATATTATTGGAGAAGGCCCTGAGAATGAAACGTTAAGGAGATTGGCTAAAGACGATGAAAGAATCATTTTCTATGGGGTGGTAAATCAAATCAACCTTGGTAAGTTTTATGGTTTAGCTGATGTTCTTGTTGTCCCTTCTGTTTGGTATGATAACTTTCCTACGGTTGTTTTAGAGGCTTTTTCTTACGGTACGCCGGTTGTTGGTTCAAGAATAGGTGGTATTTCTGAGCAGGTAGAGGATGGATATAACGGATTTCTGTTTATGGCTGGGTGTGAAGAAGATTTGGGCAGGATAATAAGAAAATTAAGGGATGATTTTTGCGGTTCAAAAAAATTGATGGGAAGATTAAGGGAAAATGCCTATTTGTGTTCCGATATGTATAAGAAAGAGAAGATAAAGAAAGATATAGTAACTATTTATAAGTCTCTTTTAGGTAGTAAGTCCAACTGACAGATCGATTTTTAGAATAGATAATATGGAAGAGAGGGCCAAACATATGTCAGATTTATGTCTTTTCGGAATTTGTCATCAGCATGGTTTTGTTCAAAGACATTGATTCTGACCCTTTTCTTAATATGCGAAAAATAATATCTTTGTTCAGAATTGTCATTATTGTTCTTCTTTGTTTTCTCTATAGAATGTTTAGAGGAAAGGCTGATAAGCTTTATAAAATAGAGAAAGTCATTGTACTTCAACCATGTAAACTTGGAGATGTTGTCTGTGCGACCCCAATCTTTAGACATATAAAGAAAAGGTATCCGGAAGTTAAGACATATGCGCTTATTGATCAAGTTAATGAGAGCATCGTTTCTTTAAGTCCTTTTGTGGATAATATTGTTTTTGTAAAAAAGGGCTTTTGGGCAGAAGTCAAGCTAATCTTGAGGTTGAGAAAAGAAAGAATAGACTTTGCAATATCTTTACAGCCGGCATGGGAATGGGCAGCGATTTTGTATCTTTCAAAATGTTCTTTTATCGCTTTGCCAAAAGTGGTGAATGGAAAAACTTTCTATGCCACCCCAATTATTTATAGTCTTCAACGCTATTTCTTTATGCGGTCAGAGTTTAAGATGGGGAGCTATGCTCCTCGGGAGTTTCTCAGACTGCTAAATTTTATCGGCATAAATGCCAAATCGGTTAAAAAGGACGTATTTTTATCTGATAATTCCAGGGGGGGAATGAGGTTGTTTTTTAAAGATAATCATATTGACTTTAGAGATGTCCTTGTAGGTATTCAGCCGATGGCTGGTAATAGCATAAAGAGCTGGGGTATAAATAAATCCTATGAATTGGCGAATAAACTGTTAGATATTTATAAGAGTAAAGTCAGGGTGTTTATTGTTGGCAAGGATAATTGTAAAAGGATGTCTTTGATGTTGGAAA
>CAZLCT010000154.1:0-4077 GCA_964558015.1 uncultured bacterium
GCATCCACATGTAATAAGCGCTGTCTTCCTCCTTCAGTTCCCCGTTGCTGCCGTATATGTGCCGCAGCACTTGGTATTGTTCCTCCAGCCTGTTGTTAATCTCATGTCTGTATGCCTGTTTGTCTTTTTTGTCAAGCTTGCTACCCGTGAATAATGTGTGCTTATGAAAAGAAATTAACACATCATTGAAAATGCTAAAGAAATCTTTGAGCTGATCAGCTATTTCTGTTATCTCTTTATCATTTGATTTATGTTCGGTTATCGCAAAGTAATCTGCCAGATTTACCAGAGTCTCAATTGTTTCTTTTCCGAAAAAACCATAGTAAACGGGAAGAAATGCCTTACTGATACATTCGCTGATATAATACAGGGCATTCAATACTTCTTTACCTCCTTCAATACTTAAGAGGATTTCCTTCTTTTTTTCATTAGATAAAACATTCTCTTTAAGATCATTCCATTTGGCAGAGATCTTTTGTGAATCCTTGTTCGCTTCATGGTATTGTTTCAAGAAACCATAGGGTAAGTTTGGCTTCTTAATATTATCTTCCTTAAGAATATCTTCTTTTAAGATAAATGCTTCCTGCCTGTTTCTATGAGACTTGTCAATAAGTTCTTTCTTATGCATTCTCCAGTTCCGGGGTATCTCAAATCCGTTAAATGTGGCATTGATGAAAGAAAAGCTGGCTGGCGTGTAATTATTGAAGGAGATCCTTTTATCGATAAATGTATTATCAAGCACCAGGTCTCCGTTATTTCCTCCCCCTCGTGCGTTATGGAAAACAAAGGACCCACCCACAAAGCAACCTGTAAAATCCAGGGTCTTATGATGGGTAATGTCTCGAAAAGTAAGATCACTGTCAAAATTATTCTGTTGCAGAAGGATGGGTAGTTCAAAACGCAGATTATAAAACATAGCGTTCCTGATTTTGTTTTCTCTCATGGAAACAGCTTCGGAAAAAATCATTTCCTTATCACTTTGGGATAATTCATCTTTTCCAAGCCTCATACTGCCATGTACTTCATTACGTTCAAAATATAATGTGGATAATACCGTAGCGTTTTCCAGGCTAATAAAATTGAATTTGTTATTCCGGATGTCCATGACTTCAAATTCATCCGAACTATAGCTAATGGAGCCGGTAACTGTATTATCATAAAGTTCATGACGCGCTTTGAATGTATTGCCATTGAATCCAAAGTAATTCTCGATTTTACAAAACTGCATAATAAACTGGCCATGAAAGATATTGTTTGAGAAACTAAGATTTTTACTTATGCTTACATCATGGCATTTGAATTTACCATCCATCTTGCATTTGCTGACACTTATCAGCCTGTATTTACCCATAAAGATTTCGACAATATTTGTTTTATTATCCGTAAATATCATATTATCGGCAATTATCTGGGCGATTAGTAGCGACTCCGGTGTATTGTTTCCCTCAACACGTAGTTCGCTTTGAATGTTACACTTATACAGCATGATGCCGTGAACATGATCGGAGGATTCATTACCATTTGTTTCTTTTGCAACGGGCCTGGCATTTTCCAAATCTCTTGCCACATTATTGTTTATGAGTTTGATGTCATCGGCTTTCGTGTCATAAATTTTTAAGGTGTCATTAATAACATTATTTTCGAGCAGGATATCATTGGCCACTGTGTTTATTAACTTCAGATTTTGCACTTCGTTTTTCTCGAACTCAATATCTGTCCGGACAGTACACAATCTTATGTCAATATCACCGCTGATTTTATTGTCATTAAACTGAAGGTCTCCCTCACTTTTGCATTTATTGAGGCTTAAGTTTTTTGAAAATGCGTTATTTAATATTTTTATATCCTTACTTGTTGAAATATCATTTAAAAAAGACTCACCGATTTCTTTACATTCTGAAATAATAATCTCTGCAAAAAAGCTATATAAAAAACGGACAGTTTGTGCACTATTTTCCGTAAATATCAAATCATTTGCTGTGGTATAATTGAGGGCTATTACTTTTTTAACCAGATTTCCCCTTAAATATATGTCGTGCGTTGTTGAAGAATATATGATAAAATCCTCGTTAACCAGATTGTCGTAAAAATTTACGTTCTTTAATTCGGAATTTTTCAGGCTAAAGCTTTTTTCGATCCTGTTGTCATCGAATGTCAGGTCTCCCTCACTTTTGCATTTATCAATGCCTAAGCCTTGCAGAAATGTGTTACCTGTTATTTTTATATCCTTATTTGCTGAGACATTATAGAACTCAGTCGCTCCGATTTCTTTACATTTAGAAATATAAATCTCTGCAAAAAAGCTATATAAAAAACGGACAGTTTGTGCACTATTTTCCGTAAATATCAAATCATTTGATGTGACAAGCATGAGGTTTATTTTTCCGGTCTGATTTCTTAAAAGGTATATATCACGCGTAATCGAATCATTTATAACAAAATCCTCGCTCACCAGGTTGTCGTAAAATTTAGCGTCTTTTAATTCAGAATTTTTCAGGCTGAAACCTTTAAAAGAATAATCTATAGTCAGCTGCGTTTTTTTCAGGCTGTTGTAAAATTTACTATCCTGTAATTCTGAAATTTCCAGGCTATGATATTTCCTGATTTTATTGTTGTTAAAATTTAAGTTGTTTGCCTTTGTTTCTAAAATCTCAAAACTCTGCCTTGTGGAGTTATCGTTAATGGCAATATCATATGCTCTTATATAATTGATTTTAACGCTCTGTTTTATGATGTTGTTGTTAATGTAAATATCATTGATCCTGGAATTATTTATAAGCAAATTCTCGCTGATAAGGTTATTATTAAGCGTTACTTCATTTAACTCTGATTTATCCAGGCTGAAACCCTTTTCAATTCTGTTGTTATTGAAATTGAAGTTTTTTGCCTTTATATCTAGAACATCAAATTCCTGATTTGCCGTATTGTTGTTAACAGCAATCTCAAACGACTTGACGTTCTTGATGTTAAAACTTTGTTTTGAGACATTGTCATTGATAGAAATATCATCAACTTTAGAATTGATAATTTCAATATCCTCTCCTGCAAAATTTTGGTCAATAATTATATCCTTAGCCTCTGTTTTGTCTAAGGTGTAACTTTCAAATATTGTGTTATCGTTAAATAAGATAATATGGGCATGCATCGTAGACCAGTGGAAGGATTTGCGAAAAAGGTTTCGGGAAATATCTGTTTGTTGGCTGAATGTGCAGGAAAGGAAATTGCATCTTCCTTTGAGGTCAATATTATTGAACGTATTGCTTATCTTTGACTCTAAACCATACACCACGAAATCTTTCTCAAATGAAGACCTGTACAATAAAATGGATCCCCCAACCTTGCTAAAGTAGAAATTTACATATTCTTTAACTTCCATCCTGGTAATTTTGAATAGATCTTTCAGCACGAGCTTGTCTATTTCTACTGAATCTTCAATGGCCGTATCATCGATCATCAGAGCCTCTCCGTTGAGCATATTAATATCTAATTTCCCTCCGGTATTGATCTTCAGTAAAAAAAGATATCCATTAATTTCATTATGAAAAAAGATCATGTTGCTATCCGAATTCGTGAAACTGAAATTGACATCTTTTGCTACAACATTATCTTTAAAGTTTATTTCATTTTGAACCATGTTAATTTCACATTTTACATAACCTCCGCATCTGACGCCGGAAACTGACAGACCTTTTTTGAAAACCGAGTAATTAAGGTACAGGTCTTCTTCCAGTTTAAGCTCATTGAACGCAACTTTCGCTTCAAACGTACACAATTCAAAAACAAGTGATTTCTGGAAATTCAGGTGCTTCATAATCAATTCATCCCTGAAAGTACAGCCCATAAAAACCAGGTTTTTTTCAAAGTAGTAAGGTTGATTTTGAATGCTTTCTATAAAACAATTCCTGAACTCTAATTTCCCTTGTATATTACTGCCTTCTTCAAAGATCAGTTTGCGGATGGAACAATTTTCCAGAACGCTTAATTTTTTCACACCGGGATCAACATGCAATTCATCAATATCCATGTTGCTGATGATCTTTCCGGAGGTTTTGATCTTCTTTTCCTTAACTGCAGGAG
>CAZLCT010000155.1:0-4077 GCA_964558015.1 uncultured bacterium
TTCATGGAAGATTGCAGAGGGACATAAATTAATGGAACATTTTATCGACTAGGACGCGAATCTTCGCATATTACATACAGATAATCGCAAATGACCATGTACGTAAATTTGTGTTAGATCTGCGTATATTTGCGTTATAAACGAGAGGACATATGGCATTAATTGTACAGAAATATGGTGGCAGTTCGGTAAAAGATCCTGAGCATATTAAAAATGTTGCCAAGCGGGTAGTGCGGACAAAGAGAAAAGGGAATAAAATTGTTGTTGTTGTCTCGGCTTTAGGTGATACAACAGATATTCTCCTAGATCTTGCTCAGCAAGTTTGTAAAGACCCTAAAGAACGGGAAATGGATATGTTACTTTCTACCGGTGAGCAGGTTTCAATAGCGTTACTTACTATGGCAATACATGAATTAGGAGAAGAGGCGGTTTCATTTACTGGATATCAGATAGGAATTGTTACTGATATTTCACATACTAGAGCGCGTATCGTTGATATCGAGACGAAAAAAATATCTCGGGCCTTACTAAAGAACGATATTGTTATTGTGGCAGGGTTTCAAGGTAAGACACCTGATGAAGAGATTACTACTTTAGGACGAGGCGGATCCGATTTAACTGCAGTTGCACTAGCTGCTGCACTAAAGTCTAAGTGTTGTGAGATTTATACGGATGTAGACGGTGTTTATACAACTGATCCTCGTATTGAAGAAAAAGCTCAGAAAATCGATACGATTAGTTATGAAGAAATGCTTGAGCTTGCATCCTTAGGTGCTCAGGTGATGCAATCACGTTCAATTGAAGTAGCAGATAAGTACAATGTCCCTATATACGTATGTAACAGCAAAAATAACAGACGTGGGACATTGATTACAAGGGAGGTTAAGAAAATGGAAAATGTTTTAGTACGTGGTATTGCACTTAATAATAATGAAGCAAAGGTAACTATTGTTGGGGTTCCTGATAAGCCGGGCATAGCGGCTCAAGTTTTTAAGACATTTGCTGCAAATAATATTAATGTAGATATGATAATTCAGAACAAGTCTACTAGTAATAAAACTGATCTTTCTTTTACTATAATAAAAAACGATTTACGAAAAACACTGCCAATTGTTAAAAAAGCGGCACGAAAAGTAAACGCGCGTGGCGTGACAACAGATGAAAACATAGCAAAAATAAGTATTGTGGGTGTTGGAATGAGGTCGCATTCAGGAGTTGCTTTTAAGGTTTTTAGTGCGCTTGCTGATGAGAAAATAAATATTGATATGATATCAACGTCTGAAATTAAAATTTCATGTGTTATTGATAATAAAAAAGCGAAACAAGCTGTTCGGGCAATTCATAAAAAATTTAATTTACACAAAAAAATTAAGGCTTAGTTATGAAAACTGTAAAGATATACGATACTACTTTAAGGGATGGTACCCAAGCAGAAGGAATTTCTCTTTCTTTGAATGATAAGCTTAAAATTGCAAAACGATTAGATCAGTTTGGCATTCATTACATTGAAGGAGGATGGCCTGGGTCTAATCCTAAAGATATGGCTTTCTTTAAAGAGGTTAAAAAGCTTAAGCTTAAACACTCTAAAGTGGCTGCATTCGGTTCCACCAGACGCCCTCATACTAAAGCATCTGAGGATGCTAATATAAAAGCACTCCTAAAAGCTCAGACAGATGTGATAACAGCATTCGGAAAAAGTTGGAATTTGCACGTAACCGACGTTTTTAAGACATCACTAAAAGAAAATTTGGAAATGATTTTTGATACGGTGAAATATTTAAAGACGAGGAGGAAAGAGGTCATATTTGATGCCGAACATTTTTTTGACGGATATCTTGCTGATTCGAAATATGCTATTGAGGCTATTAAAGCTGCTATCAGTGCTAAATGTGACCTTGTGTGTTTATGCGATACTAACGGGGGTATGTTACCTAGCCAGATGAGAGATATCATTAAACGAGTTGGGCAGGAGGTCAGTGTTCCTTTGGGAATTCATTGTCATAATGATAGTGATCTGGCTGTTTCTAATTCCATTGTTGCTGTTGAGGAAGGGTGTGTTCATGTTCAGGGAACAATTAACGGTATTGGCGAAAGATGCGGAAATGCTAATTTAGTTAGTATTATTCCGCTTCTGAATCTTAAGATGGGATTAAGAGCAGTAAGCTCTTCAAAGTTAAAAGAATTAACAGAAATGAGCCGTTATGTTTATGAGATTTGTAATTTACCTATTGATCATGCTAAACCATTTGTTGGCAAATCTGCTTTTGCGCATAAAGGGGGAGTGCATGTTAATGCAATGATGAAGAACCCTGAGACTTATGAGCATATTAAGGCTAATTTAGTAGGAAATAAGACAAGGTTTCTTGTTTCGGAGTTGAGCGGAAAAACAAATATTCTTCTTAAGGCACAAGAATTGGATATTAATCTTGATAAAGAAACGCCTGAGACTAAGAAAGTATTATTTAAAATTCAGGACCTTGAGAATCAAGGATACCAGTTTGAAGCTGCCGAAGCTTCGTTTGAATTATTACTTAAGAAGGCTTTAGGACAGTATCGGTCATTTTTTGAGATTTGTTGTTTTAGCACATGTGTTGAAAAGCGTGAGGATGGTAAGGTACTTACGGGCGCAACGGTAAAGGTGAAAGTTAAAGATAAAGTAGAGTTGACTGCCGGTGAAGGAGACGGTCCGGTAAATGCTTTGGATAACGCATTTCGTAAAGCTCTTTCGAAGTTTTATCCTGTAATTAATAAAATCCATCTTGTTGACTATAAAGTCAGAGTTATTGACAGTGATGCCGGAACTGCCGCTAAGGTGAGGGTTTTTGTCCAGTTCCGTGATGATAAAGATGATTGGACAACTGTGGGTGTTTCTGAAAACATTATTGAAGCTAGTTGGAACGCTTTGGTCGAAGCAATAGAATATAAGTTATTGAAAGGATAAAGGGAAAATGCAAATTTAGTAATTAACATTTTTCCAATGTTATTGCTAATTTTTCATTTTGCATTTCTTGGCCTTTATCCTTTTTACACATAAGGGAAGATTTATATGGAATTACCAAAAACATATAATCCCAAAGATGTTGAGGGACGGTGGTATTCTTTTTGGGAGGAGAAAGGTTATTTTACACCCACTGTTCGCGAAGATACTCCTCCTTTTGTTATTGCTATTCCTCCACCTAATGTAACGGGTATTTTACATATGGGGCATGGTCTTAATAATACAATTCAGGATATCCTTATTCGGTGGTACCGTATGAAAGGGATTCCTACGTTATGGGTGCCTGGAACTGACCATGCTGGTATAGCAACACAAAATGTTGTTGAGAAGAAGTTACATCGCCAGCATAAAACACGGCATGACTTAGGGAAGGAAAAGTTTGTTAAAGAGGTATGGAAATGGAAAGAGGAGCACGGCTCAACTATTATTCGACAGCTTAAACGATTAGGTTGTTCATGTGACTGGACACGTGAGCGTTTTACCATGGATGAAGGATTAAGTCGTGCTGTTCGTGAAGCGTTTGTTTCATTGTATGAAAAAGGACTTATCTATCGCGGATATTACATTGTAAACTGGTGTCCCCGGTGTCATACCGCCCTTAGTGATGAAGAGGCAGCACATAAAGAGATAGAAGGAAAACTTTATTATTTGAAGTATCCTATTGGAAGAGATTATCCGGATCCTATGCCTGACGGTGCAGAATTGAACAAAGATTATATCATTGTTGCAACCACTCGGCCTGAAACTATGCTCGGAGATACCGGAGTTGCTGTTAATCCTAACGATGAGCGTTATAAGGATATTCTTAGTAAAGAAGTTATCCTGCCTCTTTTAAATAGGCCGCTTACTGCTATTCAGGACCCCTTTGTTGATCCGGAATTTGGAACGGGTATTGTAAAAGTAACGCCTGCACATGATCCTAATGACTTTGAAATGGGAAGGCGGCACGGGCTTCTTGAAATTAATATTTTAAATATTGACGGAACAATAAATGAAAACGGCGGTCCCTACAAAGGGCTCGATCGGTTTAAGGCAAGGAAAAAGATTGTTGAAGATTTAAAGAAAAAAAATCTTTATTT
>CAZLCT010000156.1:0-4059 GCA_964558015.1 uncultured bacterium
GGTTTTGCGGGATATGACGCCATGTTGTCTGAGATGATGCTTGCCCTCACGTGGGGTCTTACATTCGGCACGGCTATAACTTTATTGCTCGTTCCTTGTATTTATAATGTTGATAAAGAGGTGCGGTATGCGTTAAGGAGGGGAAATCCATTAAGTTATGAAAAGGAAAATAATTAATTTTTTTATAATCATTTTTTTATTGGGAATTTGTTCCATAGGTACGCCCGAGCCGTCTGATAATCCTGTTTCTACGGATGAGATCAAGCAGGGACGTGTGCTTACTATTAAGGAATTTATTCAGCAGGCAACTGCCAAAGATACGGAGTTTGAAAATATTTTAATTGATGAACTTGTGCTTCAGTATCAGAGGGATTTAAGCCTGCCTGCACGCGACATTGTTTTTTATATAAAGACTCAATATGATTTTATACTTGACCAGGAACGTGAGGAACCGGAAGCTACCATGACTTTAAGCAAACTTTTTCCTCTTACCGGCACTACGATCTCGGGAGAATACAAGACTACCCCCTCTTATACATCCATTAAACATTCATCTGATATGACTTATTCGATTACACAGCCTGTTGCACAAAATGCATTTGGAAGGTCAACCCGTATGCTTGATAAGATAATAGGTATCGAAGTTGACGTGGCCAAGCATCAGATTGTGGAAGCATACGAAGACTATTTTGCCACAATCATCGGGGCATATTATGACTGGCATGAAGCGTATGAAAATCTTAAGATAGGCGAGTCATCATACAAAGAGAATGTTAAACTTCTGGATAATATAAAAGAGAGACAGAAAAGCAAAATAGCAAATCCTATTGACGTTAATAAAATCAAACTGCAGGTTTTTGAGAAGGAAGAGCAGTTGATTGAATTACAGGAGTTGTATGAAAAAGCTCTTAATATCGTAAAGACAGCAATACGGTATGAGCAAGGGGAGGAACTCCTGCCCTCCTCACCGAGTCTTTACCGTGATCTGGCAATCTCATTCGAAGATGATTTTAAAACCCTTACCACTAGCGGCCGTACATTTAAGATACTTGAGATGCTTGAAGAAAAAAGTTCGCTTGATGTTGCACGAAGCGCTGATGATTTGCTCCCCTCGATTGATTTTATATTCGGTTATAACATGAAAGGGGATGAGATGGCGTTTGAGCAGAGTGATAATATGATTTTTATGGGTGTTACACTTGATTTTCCTTTTCCTGACCAGGTTGACCGGGCTGAATACTACATTGACGAGATTGAAGAGAGAAAATCCAGATTAACCACGAATAATGTATATTATAGTTTATATAACGATATAAAAAATCTTGCGTTGGCAATTAAAAGGGAAGAGAAGCTGTATAAGATTGCGGATGATAAAATTGAGCTTGCTCAGGATGTATTGGAAGCTGAGTCGGAAAATTATACTTACGGCAAAGTAACACTTAATGATTATATCGACGCTGTAAATTCCCTGGATAGGACTCGTTTTAATAAAGTAACCCACGAGCAGCAGCTCAGAAAATATAAAATCGAATGGCTGAGATTGACAGATAAGCTTATCTCAAGGAGTGAGATAAGGTAGTAAGTCCGGCTTCGATCATAGGGAAGAAGGATTGAAGGATTAAGTAGCTCAAAGCTGAATGCTCAAGGCTGAAAGGAAGAAAAAAAGAAGCTGAAGGTTCAAACCCCCGCCCTTTCTTGACCATTAAGGTTTCGAAAGAGCGGGACATAGGGCATGGAGTGTAGGGTGCACACATGTGTGCACCACAATATTTGTAGGGGCGAGGTTGCCTCGCCCGAAACAAACTCAAAAGGGTCATACTAATAATAAGGTATGACCCTTTTATTTTATGTGTTATAATTTTCGCTTTATGAATAGTTTAATTTTAGTAAGTAAAAGGTAAAAGCATCATGCATCGTTCGGAAAAACTTGAGAAAGAGAAAATATCTAAACTCTTGGTTATTTTTGCCGTGCCCTCGGTTTTTAGCCTGGTACTGCATGCTTTCTATAATGTGGTAGACAGGATATTCATAGGAAGGGGAGTGGGAGAGCTTGGGCTTGCGGGGGTTGCTTTGTGTTTTCCGATTCTTCTTATAATTTTCGGATTCTGTTTACTTTTCAGTATGGGGGGAGCATCTCTTATTTCACTCAAGCTTGGTGAGAAAAAGAAAGAGGAGGCAGAATTAGTACTCGGCAACGTGATTACTTTAATTACAAGTGTAGGTTTACTTATAACAATAGTAGGCACTCTTTTTTGCGATAACCTTCTCACCCTCTTTCGTGTACCGGCTGAGACCCTGCCTTATGCGCGTGATTATATCAGCACTATTTTTATTGGTTCGGTACTGTTTTTATACGGTTTTTCCATGACATTTATCATACGGGCCGAAGGGAATCCTATTTATTCTACATTGATGATTGTGGCGGGGAGTGTATTGAACCTTATTCTCGATTATGTATTTATTTTTCATTTTTTAATGGGCACAAGGGGGGCTGCTCTTGCCACCATTATGTCCGAGGCAGTAGTGGCATTGATGGGCATAAGTTATATACTTCAGCGCAAAGGGCTGGTGCATATAAGAAGAAAAAATTTAAGGCTTAATTTTTCAATAGTTAAAAGAATAGCTGTTATCGGCCTGTCCGGCGCTGTTATGAATATTGTGTCAAGTTTTCAGTTGAGTGCGTTGAATGCGTGTTTAGTTAAATATAGCGGTAACCAGGCAGTGGCTGCTATAGGAATTGTGTATGCGGTCGGTTCTTTGATTATGCTTTTTACATTCGGTATGGCTGCAGGTATGCAACCGATTATTGGATACAACTACGGTGCTAAACGTTATGAGCGGGTGAAGAAGACATTTTATTATGTATGTTCGGTAACTTTTTTAATTTCACTTCTTTTCCTGGGAGCCATACAACTTTTTGCCGGCAGTCTCAGCAGCCTTTTCTGTGAAAATAATGAACCTCTCATTGCTTTAAGTTCTCGTGCAATGCGTATTTATTTGAGTTTGGTGCCCTTAGCAAGCATATCTATACTCGGGGCACGTTATTTTCAGGCTATCGGTAAAGGATGGCATTCTACTTTTATTGGCCTTGCGCGCCAGCTGATTATATTTATTCCTGCTCTTTTTATTCTTTCTTCTGTATTTCAATTATCCGGAATATTGTACTCCGGTCCTACGGCTGATTTTCTCGCAGTTATCTTGACTATATTTATGCTTCGCAGAGAAATGAAGCAGCTTACCTTAAGATCAAATAATACAAAGATTTAATGCAGGTTAAAGGTGTTAAAATATAAGGGGATGTGTGTGCCTAGATATAAAAAAAGGTATGTAAACCTTTTACTGGTGCTCTACGTCTAAATGTATGAAGTGTATAAGGGTGAAAGACTCATTTTGTTCTCGAGAGGAGGCTATGATGAAAAAATATATTTCTTATATGGTGTTATTGGTAATTGTATTATCTGGATGCGAGACCACACTTAATGAAACACAAAGCGGTGCTCTTGCGGGTTCGGCATTGGGAGCAGGGCTCGGTGCTATCATTGGTGAGCAGACAGGTAAAGCAGGTGCGGGAACTGCCATTGGTGCTGGTGCAGGTGCTTTAGCCGGAGGACTTATCGGGGAAGGTATACGTCGTTCTAAACAGACCGCGCAAGCTCCTGTTTATTACGAGCAGCCTGCTGCCACTTCATCAACTGTGCAGGTAGTACATACTAAATTTTGTCCCACATGCGGAAGAACATACCCTGAAAGCATTAATTTTTGTCCGGATGACGGCACTGAGTTGAAAGCCATTCAATAACAGATAGTTGTACATTTTGGAAGTTGTATTTAGGGTTGAGTTAAACGTTGAAGGGTTGCGTAGCTCGAAACGTTGTTTGTTGGACGGTTGCGAAATTTCCATAAAACATGCTAATTTTAAATAACTTACATAAACGCAACCGCAAGACGAAATACGATTCCAGCTACGCAACCGCAACCGAATAACGAAAAACAAAATGTAAACAATATACTGCTCCCCGTTAAGTAAAAGGTGGAAATTAGGAGAAAAAACTCCTAAAA
>CAZLCT010000157.1:0-4041 GCA_964558015.1 uncultured bacterium
TAATATTGGGATTGATTTGTCTCCCATAATAGCGATTGTCGGGATTATGTTTATAAAGATATTTTTAATACAAAGCCTTTTTCAAATTGCAGCCCACCTAAGGTGAAAATGGTTTTTCTATGATAGTGAATGTAAAAGTTATTGCCCGTTCATCCCAAAGGAAAGTCACAAGAGAAGGAAATGAGTTTAAGGTCTATGTACATGAGCCCGCAAATGACGGGAGGGCAAACAAGGCGGTATGTAAATTATTGGCAGAATATTTTAAAGTGGCAAAGTCAAAGGTAAACATTATTAAGGGGCAGACATCAAGAAATAAAGTAATTGAAATTACAAAGGATTAGCAGATTTTTTTCACAATTAGATTGCTTCGTCACCCATTAGGGGTTCCTCGCAATGACCCTAAATAGATTTAGCATGGTAGGGTGTACTTGTGGGACTAGCAATGACACGATAATTAGTCATTGCGAGGGAACGTAGTGACCGAAGCAATCTCAATGCTTCAGAGTGAATGGGGAAGCCAAGAAACAGAGTGTAAAGCTATTTTAAACAATAAGGGGAGAATATGAAAAGTTTATATGACAAAGTAAAAGAGGCAAGTAATTATATAAGAAAAAAAAGTGAAGTCGAGCCCCAAACCGCTATTATTCTCGGTACAGGCTTAGGAAACCTGACTCAGGCGGTAAGCGCTGATGCAGTTATTGATTATAAAAATATTCCGCATTTTCCGGCATCCACAGTTAAGAGCCATAAAGGTAATCTTGTCGTAGGAGACCTTTCGGATAAATCGGTGTTGATTATGGACGGAAGGTTTCATTATTATGAGGGATATTCTCTTGAAGATATTACATTTCCCATAAGGGTTTTTAAAGAGATAGGTATTAAAAATTTAATTATCACGAATGCTGCAGGAGGAATGAACGCAAGATATGAAAAAGGGGACATAGTTATTATCGAGGACCATATTAACCTGACAGGTTTGAACCCGTTAGTAGGGATTAATGACGAACGATTGGGCATTCGTTTTCCCGATATGTCGTGCCCTTATGATGAGAAATTGATGGAACTTGCCGAAGAATCGGCACGTGAAGAGGGGATACCGGTAAAAAGGGGAGTTTATTTCTGGGTAATCGGACCTTCGCTCGAGACTAAAGCAGAATATAAAGTAATGCATTCAATGGGAGCTGACATGGTAGGGATGTCCACTATCCCTGAGGTGATTGTTGGCGTGCAATGCGAAATGAAGATTTTAGGCATTAGTTGTATTACGGACCTTTGTATTCCTGAGGCATTAAAACCTGTTAACATCGAAGAGATAATCAGGACAGCAGAGATAGCCGGACCTAAAATCGATCGCATTATAAAAAATTTTATTGAAAAAATTTAAATTAAACTTAATCTATTTTAAAAAAATAAATAACACTCTCGAAGGAGAATGATAATAAATGGCCGAGAAAAAATATAAAGACACATTGAATTTACCAAAAACTTCTTTTCCCATGAAAGCCAATCTTTCTCAAAGGGAACCCCACTTTCTTGATGAGTGGGCAAAAGAGGAGATATATGAAAAGATTAAAGATAAATCAAAAGGGAAAACAAAATATATACTTCATGACGGCCCTCCTTATGCAAACGGAAAGATTCACATAGGCCACGCACTGAATAAAATTTTAAAAGACATAATCGTTAAATATAAAACAATGCGTGGTTTTAATTCATATTTTGTCCCGGGATGGGACTGCCACGGTCTTCCAATCGAGCACCAGCTGTTTAAGGAATTAAAAATAGCAAAAGATGAGATAGATCAGGTTACGTTCCGCACTAAGGCACGTGATTATGCTAATAAGTTTGTCAAAATCCAGAAAGAGGAGTTTAAACGGCTTGGCGTGTTTGCTGAATGGGACAAGCCTTATCTGACAATGGATTATGGATACCAGGCATCCATAATCGAATCATTCGCAAAGCTGTATGAAAAGGGGTACATTTATAAAGGAGAAAAACCGATTCATTGGTGCTCACAGTGTGAGACTGCACTTGCCGAGGCTGAACTCGAATATGCTGATAAAGAATCTGATTCTGTGTTCGTAAGATTTAAGGTTGATTTTGAAGGATCAAAGCCGTCTTCTACGGATGTTTTAGAACAGATTAAGGAAATTAAGAAAACTCAGGGTGTCGAAGATTTTTATGTCTTGATATGGACGACCACACCCTGGACATTGCCTGCTAACGTAGCAATTGCATTACATCCGGACCTGGAATACTCGTTTTTTAAATTAAACGATACTGTTTTAATTTTTGCAGTAGATTTATTCGAGAAAGTAAAAGAGAAAGTAGGCGAGGGCCTGCAGCCCATAAATTCATCAGTACGATTTCGTGGAAAAGATTTTCGGGGCGTTTTATGCAAACACCCTTTTGTTGAGAGAGAATCAAAAGTAGTGCTTGCAGAATATGTTTCAAATCAAGACGGCACGGGCTGTGTGCATATAGCACCGGGACACGGACAGGAAGACTATTCCGTAGGCCTTGAATACGAACTTCCCATAATTTCTCCCGTGGATGAGAAAGGCAGGTTTACTAAAGAATTTCTGCCTGCACAGGGTGAATATGTTTTTAAAGCCAATAAACTTATCATAGATATACTCACTAAAGACGGGAACCTTCTTGATCATTCGAAAATCCGGCATTCATATCCGCATTGCTGGCGTTGTAAGAAGCCGGTGATCTTTCGCTCTACCAAACAGTGGTTTCTTAGTATTGAGCACAAGAATTTGCGCCAAAGATTAATCGATACGGTTAAAGATGAATCAAAAACCACTTGGATACCTCATTGGGGAATGGTTAGGATCCTCAGTATGTTGGAATTAAGGCCCGATTGGTGTCTTTCACGCCAGCGATATTGGGGTATTCCAATTCCGATTCTTTATTGTGCGGAATGTGAGACGGAATTTTTCTCACGACAGATGATTGATAAATTAATCGAAGGAGTAAAAAAGCACGGAGCTGATTTATGGTTTAAATCCTCACCCGATGAGCTGATTCCTGACGGTGCGGTTTGTTCAAAATGCGGCTCTAAAAAGTTCAAAAAGGAACATGATATTGTTGATGTGTGGTTTGATTCTGGAGTAAGCCACCAGGCAGTGCTCAAGATGAATAAGGAGCTTGATTTTCCCTGTGAGCTTTATCTCGAAGGTTCAGACCAGCACAGGGGATGGTTTCAGACCTCACTGATAACAGCACTTTCATTGGAAAATGTTTCTCCTTTTAAAACAGTGGTTACTCACGGGTTTACTGTTGACGGGGAGGGGAAGAAAATGTCCAAGTCCGCGGGTAATGTTATCGCACCGCAGGAGGTTATCAAAAAATACGGGGCGGATATTCTGAGGCTGTGGGTTTCATCCTGTGATATCAGCCAGGACGTGAGAATATCAGATGAGATCTTGAAACAGATGTCAGATGCATATAGGAAGATAAGAAACACTTTGCGGTTTTTATTAGGTAATCTTAACGGTTTCAATTATAAAAAAGACAGAGTTCCGTTTGATAAGCTGGATGAGGTGGATAAATGGGCCCTGGGTAAATGCCTGCGTTTGGTCGAGGAGGTAACGGAGGATTACGACTCGTTCAGGTTTCATCATATTTACAGGCTTATTTATAATTTTTGCGTTGTCGAGATGAGTTCTTTTTATCTGGATATATTAAAAGACCGTTTGTATACGGCAAAGCATGATTCGTGGGAAAGACGGTCCAGCCAGACCGCGATGTTTTATATTTTGAGAAACCTTGTAAAGGTTACAGCGCCGATTTTGTCGTTTACTTGCGAAGAGGTATGGGACTGTTTTGTAATCGAGTCAGGAGTGGAAAGTGTGCACCTTGCAGACTGGCCGGGAAATTATCCTGAGTTGATTGATGATAAAACCATTGAAGACTGGGATCATATGCGTGAAGTCAGGGATTTGATTAACCCGTTTATCGAAAAGAAACGCGAGCAGGGTTTGGTAAGGAGTTCACTTGAGGCAAAAGTTTCCATTTATGTCCATGACGAAA
>CAZLCT010000158.1:0-4021 GCA_964558015.1 uncultured bacterium
GGCTCAATGGAAATATATGTCTGCGGATGAGCTTGGACGGGATGAGGAAGAAGTAATCATTGAGGCGATGCTTAAAGACGCGTTGATTAGGATCAATCCTGAAATCAAGGCATTACCTGAGCGGGCAGATGAGGTGATTTATAAACTCAGGGCGATTTTATTGTCTGTACATGATGTTGGGCTTGTTCGCGCAAATGAAGAATTCGCTAAATGGCTTCAGGGCGATAAGACCATGCCGTTTGGAGAGAATAATCAACACGTTCCGGTAAAGCTTATTGACTTTGAGAATTTATCTAATAACAATTTTATTGCTACCAATCAATACAAGGTTACAAAAGGTGTGACAAAAATACCGGATATGGCGCTTTTAGTGAATGGAATTCCAATAGTTATCGGGGAATTTAAGACACCTGTCCGGCCTTCAATATCATGGCTGGATGGAGCGGTGCAGATTCATGATGATTATGAAAACAGTATACCTGAACTTTTTGTGCCGAATATCTTTTCTTTTGCGACCGAAGGTAAAACTTTTAGATACGGTTCTATCCGTATGCCGCTTGAGATATGGGGACCTTGGCGGGATGAATCAAAGGATGATAAGGCCTTAGGGGATCTATTTGGTTTAAAAGAGATTGAGGTCGCGGTTGAGTCAATGCTCAAGCCTTCAGTGATTTTGTATATATTGGAGCATTTTACAATATTTGCCACAGACAAGAAAAACCGGCGCATTAAGATTATTGCCCGCTATCAGCAATATGAAGGTGCTAATTTGATAGTAAAAAGAGTTAAAGAAGGAATAATTAAGAAAGGACTTATCTGGCATTTTCAAGGCTCGGGGAAATCACTTCTTATGGTTTTTGCTGCGCAAAAACTGCGTCATGCTCCGGAGCTTAAGAGCCCGACAGTCTTAATTGTTGTTGATCGTATTGACCTTGATACACAGATTACAGCCACATTCAATGCCTGTGATGTGCCTAATATCGTGGCAACGGAAAGTCGTGAAAAATTAGAAATGCTTTTGAGGCAAGACACACGTAAAATTATTATCACAATGATGCATAAGTTTGCCGAATCTGAGGGTGTTTTAAACAATAGAGAAAATATCATCGTTCTTGTTGATGAAGCGCACAGAACCCAGGAAGGAGATTTAGGCAGAAAACTTCGAGATGCCTTGCCTAAGGCGTTTTTCTTTGGACTAACCGGCACGCCAATAAACAAGCGGGATAGAAATACATTCCGCACATTTAGCAGTGAGGATGATTTAAGTGGATATTTATCCCGGTATTCTTTTGAGGATTCTTTGAGGGATAAAGCTACTTTACCGCTTCACTTTGAGCCGCGTCTTTTGGATGTGCATGTGGATAGAGAATTGATTAACGCTGAGTTTGACGCGATGACAGAAACTTTATCTGAAGAGCAACGCGCACAGTTGGTGCAGAAGGCCGCGCAGATGTCCGCGTTTTTAAAATCACCGGAAAGAGTGAGAAAAATCGTTGAGGATATCGTCAATCATTACAAAGAAAAGGTTGAACCGCAGGGATTAAAGGCCCAGATTGTCTGCCCGGACAGGTTTGCCTGCGATCAGTATAAACAGGAAATGGATAAGATATTAGCCCCTGAAGAAAGTGTGGTTGTCATTTCTGTTAATCATTCTGATGATGCCTTCAAGAAAAAGTATCGCATGAATAGAGATGAGCAAGAGAAGATATTAGACCGCTTTCGTGATCCGATGGACCCGCTTAAATTTGTGATTGTTACTTCAAAGCTTTTAACCGGATTTGATGCGCCGATTTTGCAGGTAATGTATTTAGATAAAGCGATGAAAGACCATAATCTCCTGCAGGCTATATGCCGCACAAACCGTGTTTATAAGGATAAGACGCATGGTTTAATTGTGGATTATTACGGTGTTTTTGATAATGTGGCTAAGGCTTTGGAGTTTGATGAGGCGACGGTCCGGCATGTGATTACGAATATCGGGACATTGAAAGAAAAGTTAAAACAGGCAATTGCTATGTGCCTTGAACATTTTCCTAATGTGGATAGAACTGTTGAAGGATATGAAGGCCTTTTACTTGCCCAGGAATGCGTTAATACAAATACAAGAAGAGACGCTTTTGCTAAAGATTACAGTTACCTATCGCAATTATGGGAAGCGTTATCGCCGGATTCTATTTTAAATGTTTATGAAAAAGACTATCGTTGGCTGACTAAAGTTTATGAATCGGTAAAACCACCCTCGGGTGATACCGGTCGTTTGTTATGGCATGCTTTGGGAGCTCAGACGGTCAAGCTTATTCATGAGCATGTTCATGTTGAGAAGATAAGCGATGATCTGGAGAAAATTATCCTGGATGCGGATGTCGTTGAAGATTTAATGAAAACTAACGATAAGAAAAAAACAAAACTTATTGAAATAGAGATAGTGAACAGGCTTCGTAAGAATAAAGGCAAGCCAAAGTTTGAAGAGCTTGGAAAGCGGCTTGAAGATTTAAGAGATAAAGCGGAGCGCGGATTAATTAATAGCGTGGATTTTTTGAAGCACTTGATTCAGTTAGCTAAGGATGTGGTTGCAGCTGAAAAAGAAGTTGAGACTGAGCATGAACGAAGGGGTGCCAAATCAGCATTAACAGAGTTGTTCTTAGAAGTACGAAACGACCAAACTCCGGCTATTGTTGAACGCATTGTTAATGATATAGACGAAATCGTTAAAATAGTCCGTTTCCCCGGATGGCAGTCAACTGCCGTCGGTGAACGTGAAGTTAAAAAAGCTTTACGAAAAACACTTCTGAAATATAAACTTCATACCGACCAAGACCTCTTTGACCGCGCGTATGGGTATATTAGGGAGTATTATTGATGAATTTACCCAAACAACATTTTATAAAGACTAAAGAACTACTAAAAAAAGTAGATAAAGAAAAAATAGCGAATTGGCTGTTAAATGAGGGTTATTTCCCTGAACAGTATATTTTGCCGCCAACTTTTCGTGTTGCTGATTGGGGTTTACAAGATAAAGTATATTACAAAAAGATTAATGATCTTCCTCGAAGAGATCTGGAAAAAATATCATATCCAAAATCTCAATTAACTTCACGGATATTTGCCATGCAACACCCATGGAATTATCATGATATTGTTTTTTGGCTGATGTCCGAATGGGATAGTGTTATTGAGCATTTGTTTCACGAAGAAAATAATGTTTTTTCTTATAGTTTTCCTATACCAATAAGTTCTAAGCATGAAGGCAATTTAAGTAATTTGAGAACCGGACGTATGATTTATGAGTGGATAGAAATGGCAGAAAGAGATATGGTTGCTGAAGCAGATAAATATACGTTAATTATTCGAACAGATATAACGAATTACTATAACTCGATTTATACGCATAGTATAGCTTGGGCTCTACATGGAAGAGAAGAGGCTCTAAAAGATAAAGATTGCAAATTATATGGAAATAAAATAGATAGGTTAATTCAATATGCTAATGATGGACGTACCAATGGTATTCCCGTAGGTTCAGCTTTAACCGATTTAATAGCTGAAATAATATTAGCAAAAATTGACAGAAACATATCGGGCGATTTGAACGATATTGATTTTGTTGCCACTCGATTTAAGGATGATTATAGATTCTTGTGTAATTCAGATAAGGATGCGAATAAAATATTGCGGGTAATAACTGATAGGCTTGCGGAATATAACCTACTAATCAATGAAAGCAAAACTCAAAAATTAAATTTACCACATGGCCTTTATAGGCAACATGATAGAGAATATGCGCCATATTCGTTGAAGCAAAAAGAGCATATACCATTTAAGCTTTTTGAGAATACCCTTTTGAAAGCTATTGATTTACATAGAGCATATCCGGGGACAAGCTTGTTGGAGAAATTCTTTAGTGAACTTTTCGATAAGCAAAAAAAGCTTAAAATTATTTTTTCATCTCAGAGCGCTGTTAGAAAAAAAGAAATATTTAAAACGTGCAGTCTTTTAATATTGACAAAACGTGAATCTGAAA
>CAZLCT010000159.1:0-3931 GCA_964558015.1 uncultured bacterium
ATAATCACGGCTTTTATTGTTTCAAATCCAAGAAAGGTGAGAGCATATTGGAGACTATCGATATGCTGGCGAAGTCCAAAAAAGGCAGAATTCACTAGTTGTAGAACTTTAGCTGTTATGGCCACATCTTTACTAATAACGTCAGAAATATCCCTAAAAGAACTATCATCTGACTCAAGCAACTCTCGTAATTTAACATACAATTTCGGCAGGGTTGGCAGTGAATCCATCTTGTTAACTAATGTCAGCATTGATTGTTCACTTGCAAAACTCTGCGAGTTTAGTGCTTCAAAAATAGCTTCCTTTAATACCTCAGCCTTAAATGGTTTTACTATAAATAGGTCGGTCGGTCCGACTGTCTTCAAAACCGAATTTTTATCTTCAGAACTAGAAATAATAAAACGAAGCACTCTCGGATGAAGCTCTTTCACTACTTTGAGTAATTCTATCCCATTCATTTCGGGCATTTGAAGATCTGCAATGACAATATCAACAGTATGATTATGCATAAATGTAAGCGCATCTTTTCCACTCCGTGCAAAGATCAACTCCCACTTGCTATACATATGCGCAAGCATATTTTTGATGTTGTTTAAAACAGCTTCGTCATTATCAACAAAAAGTATACGTTTTTTTCTTTGCTGGCTCATAAAAATTTCATTAATAAAAAAATTATTTCATCTCATATACTATTAGCGAAACACCCATTTGTCTTTACTACGCTTCGTTGTGCTCTATACCTCCCCTTACCAACTAAATCGGGGAACTCTTAATTAACTTTTCATTACCTTTACCTAAACGTTTATATACGGCTAACAAATAAGGTTTATAACGTTTAGGAATATCATAACCTTCTTTATATGTACTAATATCAGGGGTTTTATCACGGTCATAAAAAAAATACACCATTGTTAAACGCCCCCTCTTCCATGGCTTTTCTCTGGCATATGATTTTATAAGCTCCCAATCCGTATGTGAGGTAAATACTGTATAAACTCGGTTCCCTCTATCCTTCCAAAATCCTATTTCTTCAAAGGTCTTGGGCACCTCACAACCAAAAATTAGAAAACATAACGAAAATAAAATTATAACCCTTTTCATAACACATCCTTGTGATTATACACTTTGTATATTATCGACTAAAATCCACTTAATCCTTAATATTAGTTATATCTAGTCTTAATATAGTAGGTGATATTAACTAACACCCTGTCCTTATATAAGCCAACAAATTAATCAAACACCTTGTAAGGACATATGTTTAATTAGCTTATGTGTTAAAGCCTCCCTGAGTTCGATTTTATTTTTATGATATGCAATATATGTTGGTTCCACATCATCAACCCATGCCCCGCAATTTGCATATATACCTCCATCCTCAACATTAATAAGTTGACATCGATGAGTATGACCGAAAACAACAATACGCAATCCCCTGCTGATGTGTTCTTTTACTGCTTGCTCAAATTCACCAAAATGCCCACCTCTTAACAAATATTCTTTTGATGACGGCCTGACTTTATTCTTTATACGAATAGCCTCCTGCAAAAAATCATCTGTATTTTCTAATGCCCTTTTAGCCCAAACATCAAAATCACGGTGCACTAGTCGTTCTAATCCTGCAATCATAACTGCAATGTGTTTACCCGAAGGCCATCTGATTGATTTAAACGGATTTTTATAACGATTAAAAATATCATACCTGTTTCCATGTTCGGCGATTAAACCGCCTTTAATATCCCGGTATTCTAATCCTACGCCGATATGTGAATGTATAAATTTTACAAAGGGGATATGATCGTGATTGCCGATCAAGTAGGTCACTTTTACTTTATCACGCAACGATAATAGTTTATTAATAACATCACTATGTCTAAATAAAACCCGGTCTAAATCAGCCTGCCATAGTTCTAAAAAATCACCCACAATTATTAATTCTTCCGCTTCACGCTCAACAAATTGAAGGAATAAAAAAAACTCTTTATCCCGATGAAAATCATCGGTACGTGAACCATCACCTAAATGTAAATCACTTATGAATACTTTCATAATTCGTTATTATAAAAATATCTGCTTTTTTACCTTAAACAGCTCTTACCACCTCATAATTTTTTATACTTTTCTTCCTTGATAAATTTAACAAGAATATTATAATGCTTATAGTTAGTTAAAGGAATTTAAAAAAATGTTTATAACAAAAAAATTACATTTTTTATTAGGGGCTTTTCTTATAACCTTTCTCATTATAGGAACTCATCCGGTAATCTGTGAAGAACCTAAAGATCAAGAGGAAAAGGCCCAAGAACTTTCTTATAAAGTAATCAATGAAGAAATTTCAGACACCGAAGAAAAAACCAGCGTACTTCTTACTATCCATGTCACAGGTGATATAACAAAAGACCCACTTAAAGAATTGCTTAATAAACTTTATAATGAAACACTAAATAGAACTGACTTTACTCATCACCCATCACCCAATAAAGTTAAAATCTATGCATTCTCATCAGCAAAAAATGCTGACCCAAAAACAAATACATGGCTTGCACGACTAATAAAAGGACGCTATGACACGAAGCCTAATATAACAGTCAATGCCTCAGCATTGCGAGCATTAAAGGAACCGCCAGAAAAAAAGAAAAAACCAAAAAGTGAAGCACATAAAAAAGCTGCAAAAAAAACTAAGCCCGCTAAAGAAAAAAGCAAACCTGAGCTTGAACTTTCGGCTGACGACGCACTAACCAACAAAGATTTAGATAAAGTTTTATATTACGAAGAAGCACTTTACGGCTCGACTTCATACGGCTCTGGAAAAGCAGCAACACAAAAAGAGAAGTCAAATAAAAGTGAAAAAAATGAAAAAGTATTAAACAATTATAAAAAGGCGGTAAAATTTTTCAAGCAGGCTAAAGACGAACAAAAAACAGAACTATATCAGAAAGCTTTAAAAAAAGCTTCCGCTGCAATTGATTCACTAGTTAACATGGGAGAGAAAGAAAAATATGAAGAGCTTGTTAATATTATTGAAATCTCCCGAAGCATACTAAATAAACAAAAAATCAAAGAACAGAAATAAGCCCACCGTAAATACAATTCCTGATTTCTTTTGATTCCTGATTATATTTGCCATTAGTAATCTATATTCAAAAAGTCCGGGTTTTTCCCTTCCTGCTTAACGAAATATACTTCTCTGCCATCTCATAAAACAGCTACTTAAATTGTAATACCGCATCGATTACTCGGTTAAAGCTGCCTCTTGAGCTTTGCGGGCTCGTTTGGCTTCTTGTTTCATCCAAGTAAGCTCATCACGAAATGCCTGCCTAATATTCTTATCCAAATCTCCAACATATTTATCTGTTTCGGGAAATACGAATACGTCGCTAATGCAATGCTTTTTATTTTTATTTTTACATATAAAAGAAACACCTGCCGTATCATTTTCGAATTCGATATTATAATTTACTATGGCAAACGGAGGAAAATTTGTTGATGCTGCTATGGGATGTACTGAAACAAACTTTGATTTAACGATATTTCCAAGGAGAGAACGGTGTATTTTTATACGATTTAATGCAACTTTATAATGAAAGCTCTCAGGAAGCTCAAAGCCTTCGAAAGTAAGACCTCCTGTATGTATCAATGGTAAAATCTTATCATACATGTTTTCACGGACTAATTTTATCCAATCCTCAACAACATCACGTGCCTTTTTTTCATTGACATCAGAATACTCCTCAGCAAGCAAATTATATGTCTCCCCTTTAAACATCTTCCCCTTTTTATCATACCTGCTCCATGATAAACAAATGTTCTGGAAAAATATTTTTTGAGCAGTTAATCTCCCCTTCTTATCAAAATATTTAGAAGGTCCGTGCAATTTGTCATTCACGTAAGTATAACTATACCTTATCGTGCCCTCCGGATAATACTGCTT
>CAZLCT010000160.1:0-3923 GCA_964558015.1 uncultured bacterium
GCAGAAGTCCGTTAAGTGATATTACCGCCATGCTGGAACCGTATCCTGCGCAATTAATGAACGCTTATGAGATCGGAACAAACTTCTATAAAGAAAGGGAAGATGCACGCAAAGCCTTACAGCCTGTCAGCCAGCGGGTTGGGAAAGAATACGATCTGAAATTGCAACAGGAGCTGAAACTGTTCGGGATGGGGGAGACGCCTTCGAGGGAGAAGAAGAAAAAGAGAGAATAAATTTCTAGTATTTGTTGTTAATATTTGTAAGTTATTTGGTACATTTGGTTGGATTATAATGAGTTTTTGTAAAAAATAATAATCGTCATAGGAACAATGACAAAACATATTTAAATATGAAAAATCTATTAATAATTTTAACGGCTTTATTATTAACATTTTCGTTATTGATTTCAACAGGTTGTAAAAAAGAGGACGCAAGACCAAGCTATGAGTTAAGATTTACTTCGACATCTGACAATCCATATTTGATTGAGATTGATGGAACAAGTGAAGTGATCCCTGGACACACATTTAAAAACTATATTTTAGAGCAAGGAACTTATCCATGGAAAGTTACCCAGCAATCAGGTTATGTTTTGTATCCCACTGTAAGAGAGGGCACTATAACTCTTGATCAAGACAAAGAAATTATTTTTCCTTAACAAATTTACTACCTAAATACATTGCTACCCATCGCCTCAGCCGTTGCCACAATCAACTAAAGTGAAATGAAACAACAAATATTTGCACTTACGTTTTTATTATTTTGTTCTACTACTCTTGGACAAACACCAATAAACATTCTTGAAAGCACATTGAAGATAAATTCAAGAAGTGTTGAAGAATTATATTACGGTTTTGCAAAAGGAGATGAAATAATACTCAATTTTGAGGAGTTGAAAGGAAAAAAACTAAGTGAAATAAAGTTCATTGAAGTACCTGCTACACTTAAATTCGCAGATTTTAAAGTCACAAAAATCAATGAAAAAAGAATAGTAATTTCGAAAACTGGAGTTTACATGTTACGCCTTTCAAACACATCACATTCAAGTAGAATTTGCAGAGTAAACATTCAGAGAATACCTGCCAGTAATATGACCCGAGATTTCAACACAACCGTTTATTGGCAAACTTTTTATGACACAGTTTATTCTACCGTCACAGAGAAATATTTAATCTCAACTGATACTATCATATTCAATTTAGTAGACCAAATTGCAAAGGTACATTCAAAGACTAATTTAAACGGGAACCTTTCATGTTCAAGCTTTACATTACCAGAAAACACTTACAAGTGGAGTTATTATATTGGGGTTAATCAAGCGGGAAAAGAGACCTTTCAAAATGCGACACAATCAATAGCGAAAACTGGTTCTTCTTTACTTTACCAAATTCCAGGTTATGGACCTTTGGCAGCCTTAGCTTTGGGCGGAACCTCTTATTTAGTCCAACAACAAAAAGGTGAAGACGTGGATTATTACTTGCTGGATGAAGAAAACAAAAAACACTTTGATTTTGGGCAGCAGTTCTATTCTATTAAAAATGGTAAGGTGGTAAATGACTTCTCACAAATGAATAGTAATCTCGGAGGCACTTACTTTTTCTGTTTGCAGAATGATAATACTTTAACTGCAATTGAAGTTACTATTAAGGTTACAGCCATAGTGATTAATGAGAACTGGGGGACAAGACCAAAAGAACACATAAGTATAAAAACAAGGAAAGAGCCGTTTATAAAGAATTAATGAAAAATAAGGCAGTATATAGTACAGGTGCATAGAGCATGCCAAATAGTTTAAAAATAAAAGTGAAATTAAAATCTGGAAACAAGGCGCCCCCTGTAAATACCTAAAGTTTACAAGAATTAAGGAACATACCTCCGTTTATTTCACCTCCTTTTTTTAGCATCACTTCTGGTTATCATGTGTAGCTGTTTGTGGGGAAGCTTTCATATCCGTTTGCTTTTCGGGGATGTCAGGTCAACGCAAAGTATTTTAACTGAAATTGGGCACTAACAATTAATACCCTTCCCGGTGCGGTTTTTTATTCGGCAACTCTGATAAACAGTAAGGTGTCGTTATTTTGAGGTGAGGCATCATAAAAATTCCCCATCTTCAGTTCAATGCTCTATTATTTCTATCGCATTCATTTTTAGAGCTTTCTGCTAAATGCTCTACATTTACTAGTGGCGCTGAGTTTTATTCTTTCAATAAAATTTCAAGATAATCTGAATATTGGTATAATCGATTTCGTTTTCGAGCATCATAAAAGTGAAGAATTCCTTGATCAATGAATTTATTTACAATATTCTGAGCATTAGGGAACTTAATGTTTAAAAGATTAATTACATCATCAATACTTACAACTGGATTTTCAAATAGGTAGTTAAATAATACATCTCCTTTTTTCGCTGAACGTCCGAGCGATTGTATTTTATGCAAATCATTTTCCCGTAGATTATTTATTTCTCTGGCAAGTTCTACACCCTCCTGTGATGTTTCAATTATTCCTTCTAAAAAAAATTCGACCCATTCCGTATAATCTTTTTTCTCCGAAATGTGTAGCAATGCATTATAATAGTGTTTCCGGTATTTCATAAAGTATTTTGATAAATACAAAGTAGGTTTACTAATTACATTTTTATGGTTTAAGTAGAAAGTAATCAAAAGTCTACCGACTCGACCATTACCATCAAGGAATGGATGAATTAGTTCAAATTGAGCATGTATTAATGCTGCCTTAAGTAAATGAGGAATATTGTCGTTTTGATGTAAGTATTTCTCAAAATTATCTAAACTGTTATTCATTTCTGGAACGGGGGGGGGGACATATGTTGCTGTATTTATACTTCTTCCACCAATCCAGTTTTGAGATCGTCTAAATTCACCAGGGTTTTTATCTTGGCCTCGAACATCTTTTAACAGTATTTCATGCACTTCACGAATTAACCTTAAAGATAATGGCAATGTGTTAACTCTTTCCAAACCATAATTTAAAGCAGTAAAATAATTTGATATTTCTTTAACATCATCAGGAATTTCTTTTTCTCGAATTCCTGCTTCTATTTTTAAAAAGTCTGAGAATGTGGCTTGTGTACCCTCAATTTGAGATGACAAAGCAGATTCCTTTCTTGCAAACATCTCAACAAAAAATGAAGGAGAAATTAATATGTCTGTGATTTCATCTAGTTTGCCAATAAATCGATTTGCTTCTGACAGAAGGTTAACTAGTTTTATATCAAGTGAAACAGGCGGTTCCTTTCCTAATTTAATAGGAATAAAAGCTTTGTAACTTGCTTCCCCAAGTTTAACAATCGTATATTTATCATCTTTACTTTCCATAGAGTTAATCGTTAATAGCAATTTCCATATTAATGATAAGTTTCTTTAATCGTTAGTAAAGATAGTCTAATTAACGTTTCGTTTTAAAAAAATTTGAAAATTATTTTATGATATCATAACTCAGTATTTCTGCCAACTTCCTTATATTGCGTAGAATAAAGGTATATGTAATAGCATTAGTTGATCAAAACACAAACTAAGGAAGAAGATAAACTCATCGGTAGGGTGGGGTAGATTTTTATCTGTCAACTCTGATAAACAGTAAGGTGTCGTAATTTTGAGGTGAGGCATCATAAAAATTCCCTATCTTCAGTTCGCTGCTATCATCTGATATTTCCAGATAATACGGATTGTACGTAACAGCACCTGATAAAAACCACTGGGTCTTGATAACACCTTCTTCTAACCGGTAATGATAGGTCCCGCTCTTATATTCCGGAAGATTGCTGTTCTTTCTTTTTCCCCTTTCTAAATGGAAAACAGGCTCTTGTCCATCGTAATAGGGTGTAAAGATCAGCGTATCCGTCTGTTCATGCGCTTCAACCCAGATGCCATGCAAAGGACTTTTTTTAAATTCAGATTCAGG
>CAZLCT010000161.1:0-3866 GCA_964558015.1 uncultured bacterium
GTCAGCGCCGCGATTCCCGGCGGCGTAGCCGCCGGGAACGTCGCTAATCAGCCGCGCGGTTTTTTGCGTCGGCTGAATTAGCCTTGTTAGCCCTGTTTGTGTTCATACTAATCTAATGGCGTATTTATTTTCTCTTTTCTTAAATGCTTCCGTGCCACCTTCTAATATTTCACACACATGCTCTCTTATACCTTGAGATTGCAAAACAATATCAATGCTTGAATCTTTTATTATTGTATTTTCTAGGCTACCAGAAATATACTGAAATTTAATATCGTCTTGGTTCTTTGAATCTTCACCATGTTGATTAGCAACAACAACTTCTTCAGCATCTGCATTGACAACTATATTTGCGTTATGAGTTACCAGTATAATTTGACGGTCTTTTTTCTTTTTTTTCAAATATGTTACTAACTCATTATAAATGGCTCTATTATCCAGGCTATCTTCGGGCTGATCTATCAAGATGGGGCATTTCTTATTACTAAATTCTAGTAATAATTTTAAAATTACAAAGGCTTTTTTGCCATCTGACATCTTGCCAAAAGTGTCACTTTGATAGTTAAGCTCGTATGAGATTGAGAACCAGTTTTCGGTCAATATTCCTTTCGCCAAATCTTTAATATCTTTGAGTGATTTTAACTCAATTTTTTTTCTAACGCCTGCTGAAGAAACTCCTCACATTTTGATTTAATGTCACCCTCATATGCACTACCCCAATTATTCACAAATTTCTGTCGATCATGGCTTTGAAGATTTATAAAGTCTTTCAATAACTCCTTACATTTATCATGACGATATATTTTTTCTATTCTTATTTCTATATCGTCATGCACCAATGCAAACTCTTGAATCAACGCATCAATTTTCTGAACATAAGCAATATGATTTTGTATGGTTTGTTCAAATAGCTTGCTTTTTTGTGCGCTTACCTTGTCTATTTGACTTTGAAGAGAAATGATTTCCGTTAATTTTTTATTCTCAATACTCAGTCTATCGTTAAGTTCTTTGTATTGCTTATTTTGCTCTAGGTGCTTGTTGCCATTTCTAAAAACATCACACTCTTTTTTATCCTGAATATCTTCTGTACTCTTTTCTATAAGACGATCTATTTCTTTTAATTTGACTGACAATTTATCTTGCCACTGCTTGGTGGCTTGTTGTTTAACTGCCTCAAATATTTTCTGTACATCTTTAGAATTCAATTCCGATAATTGATTAAATTTATATGCATACGATGAGTCGAACAAATCTTCTTCTTTTAGGCCAGTTATTTCATTTTTATCTTTTTCCAGTTTGTTCTGTTTCTGCTCAAGCTTTATAATTTCTTGATTGAGGTCTTCATACTGTTTTAGCTCATCTTCTGAAAAACTATCGTCTTGATGGGAGTTTTTAATTTTACTCTGGAGATTCTCTATTTCTTTTTTCAGTCCGCTCTCATCACCTTTTTCTTTTAAATTTTCCGTTAATTCGTCTATGTCTGCTTGCAGTTTGAACAAATCATCAAGATTGGTTTGCAAGGTGCTTTTGTTATTATTACAGAATTTTTCATAATTTTTTATGAGATTTTCATCGTCTTTTTCTTCAACAATATCCTGAATAAGTTTATTTTTCTTCTCCTTGTCGCTTGCAATTTTGTGCATATGGTTTTGAGGAAAGAATTCTATATCCCTATCCTTATTTTCTTCATTATCTTGCCAAATTATTTTTATCGAATCTTGCGGGATGTCAGTAATGAATGACATTATATCAGGAATGTTTGGATTAACCCTATGGGCAATCAGTTGCAAAAGTGTCGATTTGCCTGTAGAACGCCCCCCGATAATAGTATTAAGATTAGGGTTGAGTAAAATCTTTTGATTGCAGATCTCATCAGTAATCTCAATAGATTTAATGACATGATAACCACTTTTTTCTTCTGGCTTGTTAGCTTGAATTTTTACCCTGTCTTTAGGTTCACACAGAATTTGTTTTAAACCATCAAAGGTTAAATCGGCTTTAATCCAGCAAAAACGATTTTCATCTGGATTAAATAGCTTATCTTCACAGTGTGCATCTGAGCCATGAATGCAGGGTTTTAATGAGCCACATTTACTGGTTACTAACTGTTCATTACAACCGTTTTTTTCTCCCAAAAAAAAGTACCTATCATTGGGATTCCCTGAGAATATGGCATCTGATAGTTTATAAATATTGCTTCTTACCGAATCTAATGAACCTGTCTCATTTTCAAACAGCGTGTAATGCTTTTGTAATGCTGATGCACCATCGTTTTTTGAGTTACTAACTGCAATTAGTGTATTTTCTTTTAGACTTAGCTTGTCCTTAAACAGTTTGATTAATTTTGACGGTTCTAAGTGAAATCCTTCTATTCCTTTTTTGCATGCACCATCGTCGTCCAAACTGCTATCACTGCTTTTACCTAAGGCAATAAACCCCGTTCGATTCATTTTATTCCCGCCAGAATCTTCTAACGAGTTAAAAAAATCATTCTCTATTTGACTCAAGAAGGTTTCATCTGGATTGAAGATGCAATGAATATTTATCAATCCACCGCTGTCAGTGGCAGGCAGGATGCGAAGCTCAACATTGGGCAAAAGAACAATATCTTTGATATTGTTCTTTTCTTGTGTATTGAAATCCCCGGATGAGTCAATGTTACTAACAAATTGTTTTACTTTTTTATAATTATCTATCCCAAAGTAATCTGTTATACCTATTGCCGTTATATCTTTCTCAAGTGCCTTTTTGAATAGGGTGACGCAGAAGCTATCAAAACCAGAGCTTGAAAAATTATCATTCTTGTTTGTACCTTTGGTATGGACATGCAAATCCCATTTCCGCCACTCTGAGCCTCGTTCAAATTTATTCATATTTATCCTAAATATTTTTTGTATTAATCTTGAGTCTCGTCTAATACCAATCATCTTGTTGAGGGGCTAATGCGCGAGTTGACCGGCGGTTTTGCCTGGATAATGGACTCTTTGGAGTCCGATTATGCGGGTAAAATTGCCGGTCGAACGATTGGTTCGCGACGCGTAGCGTCGCGGGCCTATCGTTCGACGAAGTCAACTCGCGCATTCGCGCCGCGTAGCGGCGCGAACGATCCCGCTGAGAGGCGGGCGCAGTTTGCCCGTCCTTCTCAAGCGGCTGGTTAGCATAAACCTTAACTTTAACAAAAGGAAATTAAATGGACAATGCAAAGGCAAAACAAATGGGAAAAGAATTTCTTTATTCGCTGCCAGAATCAATTACAGGCCCGAAAGGCGATAAGGCGTACCCGCTTAAAAATATAGAATGGTGTGGGTACAGTTTTAAAAAGAATCCTGATGGAACTATTGATATCAAATATATTCGTTCAGCCATGGCATGGGCTCTCAAATGCCTTTATGACCATGGTTTTTTGACGATAAGACCGCTTTTGGTAATTGCCAGTGAAAAGAAACACACTAATATAGCCAATGAAACCTCTGAACGGGTGACTATAGAAACATTTCTCGACAAATCGGATCATTCCCGTGAATGAAAACGCCCTCGTGATCGCACGCTTGGCCGCTAAGAATCGACCGATAAATATTCCTCTCAGAGAAATGCACTTCAATTTCTTGAATGGTTTTGCTGCCAATGAATGATTTTTGGATGTCAACACCAATTATTTTATCACCAATAAATAGGCAAAACAGTAGGCTTTCGTGTTCAGGTCTTATTTTTATGTTATTGATAGATGGAATGTTTGCAAAAAGCATTTCTTCTATTTTAGAGATTTTTTCGGCACGTTCCATTTTACCACCTTTTGTTAAATTATTTACAATGCTAATCGCGGCGCTGACCCGCGAGCATCGCAGGAGACCAGGGTGCTTGCACCC
>CAZLCT010000162.1:0-3675 GCA_964558015.1 uncultured bacterium
AAAAAATTTGGCTGGACAAATCCTTTAGCTTTTACGGATTCAAAAAAAGAGAGTCAAACCTTCAGTACTGGTGAGACAGTTGCGATTAAGAATGAACATGGTGAGATTGTAGGCCTATTGGAGATAAATGATATATATCCATTTGATAAGAATTATTATAATAAAATAGTTTATGGCACTGAACGTACTGACCATCCCGGTCCACGTATTGTAAACAATGACATTAGGGATTATTTAATGGGCGGCAAAATTTGGGCACTTTCTGTTCATAAGAATCCTTTATATGGTAAATATATGCTTTCCCCGGAAGAAACCCGATTACTGTTTGAGGAAAGAAGATGGGAGCGTATTGTTGCTTTTCAGACTCGCAACGCACTACATCGTGCACATGAATATTGCATGGTCTATGCTATGGAAAAACTTATGAAAGATAGGTTTAAAACGGGTGTTGTATTAAATCCGCTGGTTGGAAAAACAAAGAGTGATGATATTCCTGCTGAGGTACGCATGGAAACTTATGAAGCGTTAATAAAGAACAAACTTATTGGACTTGGAGATAAGGATGAAAATTTTTGGAGAAAGCAAAAGTTTGATATTTGTGAAAACATGATTCTGGTGGGGCTTGAGATAAAAATGTTTTATGCAGGACCCAAGGAAGCCCTTATGCATGCGATTTACCGTCAGAATCACGGGTTTACTGACCTTATTATCGGGAGAAGGCATGCTGATGCTCCTTTTGATGATAAAAAACAGGTATGGGGTGATTTTGATGCACAGGAGAAGTTTGATAATCTGAAGGGAGAATTATTAATCAAACCTTTTAAGGTTGGATTTGCAGCATTTTATGAAGAGCTGGGCAGGGTAGGATTAGTTGATGAATATAAAGACAAAGGTTTTCATCCTGTTAGTATCTCGGGTAAGGATTTACGAAAGAAACTTGAGAATGGTGAGCATGTGGATGAACGCGTTATGCGTTCTTCAACCGCTGATATACTTATTGAATATTACCGGCAGAGGGCTCTTGAGAAGAAGGAAATAAAGGGCAAACATATTGTGTGGCATGATACGGTGATAACTAAACGCGACAGGGAAATACAATATGGTCATAGGGGAGCTGTTATTTGGCTTACCGGACTTCCGAGTTCTGGAAAATCTACTATTGGCGTTGAATTACAACGCATGTTATTCAACAGAGGATGTAATGTTTTTATGCTGGACGGCGATAATGTACGTCATGGTTTGAATAAAAATTTAGGATTTTCACCTGAGGATCGTGAAGAAAATATTAGGCGTATAAGTGAAGTTGCTAAATTATTTACAGATGCAGGATTTCTTGTTATTACTTCTTTTATTTCTCCGTACAGAAAAGACAGAGATAAAGCCCGTGGACTATTACCGCCCGGAGGATTTTTAGAAATCTTTATTGATACATCCCTTGCAGAATGTGAAAAAAGAGACCCCAAGGGGCTTTATGCAAAGGCAAAGAAAGGTGAGATAAAAGAATTTACCGGAATTTCCGCTCCGTATGAGTCACCTGAAAATCCAGAGCTTGTTGTACCGACTGAAAGGGAGGAAGTCAGAGAAAGTGCTCAGTATATAGTTGATTATTTGGAAAATAACGGTTATATTGCGAAGAAAGTGGTGTGATAAAAATTAAGAATTCCGACGTCAGACGTCAGATGTCTGACTTCTTAATTTATAATACTTAAGGATCGAATTATGACAATCGAAGGATATTTTACCATAGCGATTATTGTTTGCATGACTGCAGGGCTTGCCTTGGAAATTGCTGGTGCGGATTTTCTCCTTTTTACAGCATTGGCAATAATGATGCTTACCGGAATAGTATCTCCGGGTGAAGCACTTGCTGGTTTTTCCAATCAGGGCATGATAACCGTTGGATTGCTTTTTATTGTAAGCCAGGCTGTACAGAACACAGGGGCGATTAATGGTATAGTGAGTAATTTTCTCACTAAGAAACCGGGGCAGAGACTTCCATCTTTGCTTATGCGGATGATGGTGCCTGTTTCCTGTATGTCGGCATTTTTAAATAATACGCCTATAGTTGCCATATTTGTACCAATAGTAAAAAAATGGTCTGAACGACTTAATTTTTCTGCTTCAAAGTTTCTTATTCCTCTATCTTATGCTGCTATTTTTGGCGGCATTTGCACACTTATAGGGACATCAACAAATTTAGTTGTACACGGACTTATGCTTGAAAATAAGATGCAGGGATTATCAATGTTTGAACTTGCCAAGATTGGAGTTCCCTGTGCAATAGTGGGTTGGTTTTACATTGCATTTATTGGTAAAAATATTCTTCCTGAACGCAAGGATGTTCTCGAGGTTGTTAATGAAAAGAGAAAAGAATATGTCGTAGTGATGCGTGTTAAGAAAGGATGTGAATTGATTGGTAAAACGTTGGGACAAGCCGGTCTTCGTAATTTGACCGGACTTTTTTTAGTCGAGATTGAAAGGGATGGTAAGTCTATTGGGCCGGTTTCGAGTGAGGAACAAATACTTGAAGGGGATCATTTAATGTTTGCCGGTATAACCTCTGCTGTTGTTGAACTTTATGACATCCATGGACTTGTTCCGGTTACTGAAGAGATGGCAGATGATGATTTTCGAACTTTAAGCGGTCATTTGATTGAAGCTGTTGTATCTTCAAATTCTCCGGTTGTTGGAAAGACTATTAAGGAGTGTAATTTTCGTGGCAAATATGGGGCAGGGATAATAGCGGTTCATCGCAATGGCGAACGAATACTTTCAAAAATTGGAAGTATTAAACTACGTGCCGGCGATACCCTGCTAGTTTTAGGAGCGGCTGATTTTATAAAAAATTTCAAAAACTCAGAAGATTTTTATTTGATATCAGATGTTAAGACAGTTGAGCCAAAGCAATTTCATAAATCATATATTGCTTTAAGTGTAGTTGCATTTATGGTTCTGGTTGCTACTGTGGGAAGATATTTACCAAAGATAGGCGGGCAAAATATTTCAATGCTGCATGCTGCTTTTGGCGCAGTTCTATTACTTATTTTTACTCGATGTGTACATGTGAATGAGGCACGTAAATCTATTCATTGGAATGTACTGATTACTATTGCATGCGCGTTTGGTCTAAGTAAAGCATTACAGAATAGTGGCGCAGCAGGTGCAATTGCAGGTTTTGTAATACATTCAGTGGAAGGACTAGGTGTAGTAGGTGTTCTTGCTGCAATTTATCTTATAACAACTATATTCACTGAAATTATAACGAATAATGCTGCTGCAGCATTAGTTTTTCCTATTGCATTTTCTGCGGCATCACAGTTGGGTGTTGAACCAAAACCATTTTTTATTGCAATCGCTATATCTGCTTCTGCAAGTTTTATGACCCCCATAGGTTATCAGACGAACCTACTTGTTCAAGGTGCCGGGGGCTATAAATTTTTTGATTACGTCAAAATAGGATTACCCTTGAATATTCTTTTTTTTATTACTGCAGTTTTAATCATCCCAATTTTTTGGCATTTCTAGTTTAATATTTCCAATATTTATATTTATCTAAACTTTTTAAAGTGTAAATATAAAGTTTTAATTTTGTCTATTTAATTAAACATGTGTATAAATATTTGGTAATTATTTAGCCGATTGAGTAAAAAAGTTAATAAAATTGTATTTGTTGCC
>CAZLCT010000163.1:0-3572 GCA_964558015.1 uncultured bacterium
TACCTCAAAAAACAGTATTATTCTAACTCCTGCTCAATCGGCTAAATAATTACCAAAAATAAGAACAGTTCCAAAGTCATTTTTATTCCGAATTAATCTTCCAAACCCCTGCTTAAATCTTATTACTGCCTGCGGTACAAAATAATCTAAAAAAGCATTTCCTCCTCTTTTTTTTATTCTTTCCGAACGAGCTTCAATTATAGGATCATTCGGAACTTGAAACGGCAGGCGCGTAATTAAAACATTACTTAAACTTTCCCCCTCTACATCTACACCTTCCCAAAAACTATCGGTTCCAAAAAGTACGGAAGTAAAATCTTTTTTGAAACGACTCAAAAGCTTATGACGGTTTTCCTCCCCTTGTTTAAGGAGTGCTATCCCTGAAAGATTAAGGGGTTTATGTAATTCATCAGCCAGGCGATTAAGTAGTGCATAGGAAGTAAAAAGAACAAACGCCTTACCGCCCGTTAATGTCAATGTTTTAAAAACAAGTTTTACAAGTTCTTCTTCAAAACCTTTATCAGTAGGTGCGGGAATATTCTCAAAAATACCCAAAAATACCTGATGCCTAAAATCAAACGAAGAAGGCAAGATAAGTTCTGAATAAGTTATGCTGTCATTTTGTTTAACAGACTTTAGCCCCAAACGTTCTTTTGTATATTCTAAATTGCCTTCAACCGCCAATGTTGCCGATGTTAAAATTATAGTTTTACACTTTTGGAATAAATAGTTTTGTAAAATTTCTTTAACTTCAATAGGAGCAATATTGAAAAAAAGTTCTATACCTCCTCCTTTTCTCCCGCGGCATTCCAGCCAACGGACATGATCTTCGAACTCCTTTTTAAGAAACGCATTAGTAATATCAATAAAATAAGTAATTTTAGAACAAAAAGAATTAAGTTCGGCTAAAGTGCCGTTTTTACTTCTTTTATTTTTAAAACTACACTTACCTAATAGTTTTCCTAATTGTTTTAACTCATCCAAAAGTTCTTCCAATAAAGATTGCAATAATACTAAGTTATCACGAACAATATCTTTATATTCGATACGATTCAGCACATCAGGCGTTAATGTTATGAATGATTTATTCTTGTCTTTGTTTGTAAAAAATATACGGAAAAATTCAGAAAAAGATTCGAACAATTTATCAACTGTTATTATTTTTGTATGTATGCTCGTTTTTATTTCATTAATATGCTGTTTAAGTTTATTTTTTTTCTTTGATAGCTTATATTCTAGAAATATTAAAAAACCTGATGCTTTTTTGCCCCGACGAGTATTATGTAAGCGTCTTAATATGCGTAGGATAGAAAAACGACTAAGCCGGCGGGAAAAATAAGAGGTAGCTGCCTCTTCTACATTATGGGCTTCATCCACAATCAATGACTGAAAGGGCGGAAGGATTGCACATTCTGAGAAGTCTCCTACTTGAATACGAAGCGACATATCGGCAAAAAGAAGATGATGATTAATAATTACAAGTTCAGACGTCGATGCTTCTCTTCTTGCTTTATAAAAAAAACATTCTTTATAAAATGGGCATTTTATACGAAGACAGCTCTCACTTTCTGAAGCAACTTTCTCCCATATTTCATTCTCAGGTATAAAATTAAGGTCGCTCACTGATCCATCACGCGTCCTAACTGACCATAAATACAATTCATCCAAAATCTCAGTGTACTTATCATCATAAATAAAAGAATACTGTTCCCTCTCAGTTTCTAACTTTCTTTTGCACAAATAATTATTTCTTCCCTTAACCAGGGTTGCCCGAAAATCGATACCGAGTGTTTTCTTAAGGAAAGGAATGTCCTTCAACAACAACTGCTCTTGCAGATTAATGGTATTTGTTGAAACAACTACACGGGTTTTATTTAATTTAGCATACAAAATTGACGGCACCAAGTATGCGAAAGTTTTTCCCGTGCCTGTTCCAGCTTCTATGAGCGAGATCCCTTCACTATTAAAGCATTGGGCAACCTGACGAGCCATTTGCATTTGTTCAGAACGAAATTCATAAGACGCCAAGCACTTATTAATCGTTCCCCCCCGGGAAAAAATATGCTCAATTTCTTCATCATCTATCTTTTTACGAATTTCTTTCCTTAAGGGCTCGATGAGAACATATATATCATCTACGGCGTTGTTAACAATATAAGACCCGACATAAAAGCTGGAAAAAAAGGAAGAAAGCTCAACATCCTCATCCGAAGGAGTAAGTTTACCGTCTGGATGATTATGAATAACAACATTTCCCTGTTGTGTCTCAGGGGATAGATATTGGCCTATTCTCATACCTGCTGCAACAGATGTCCGATTACCCCGGGCCAACAATGTAACTTCAATGACTTTATTGAATTCATCCGTTATACCCACAAAAAAAACTTCATTCCCGCTTGCCTGCTTAATATCTTCCCTTATTTTCTCTTGCATTTCTTTTGATATATATTTATCAATTTTTGTATTCATATATATTTTAGATATACTCCCTTAAGTATTTACCAGTATATGACTTATCAACATTTATAAGCTCGTAAGGTGAACCTGTAAAAATAATTTCGCCACCGTCATCTCCGCCTTCCGGTCCTAAGTCAATTATATAATCAGCACATTTTATTACCTCTAAATTATGTTCTATCATAATAATAGAATTACCCCTTTCAAGCAACTTTTCCAAGGCTTTAATAAGACAACTAATATCATAATAATGCAGCCCCACGGTCGGTTCATCAAATAGAAACAAAACGTTTTTCTTATCAGATGCTAATAGTTCAACAGCAAGTTTTAATCTTTGCGCCTCTCCAGCAGAAAGAGTCGGCGCCGGCTGACCGAGTTTGAGATAACCCAGTCCGACATCATTTAAAATCTGTAGCCTTGAGGTAATAGGTTTATACCCTTTAAAAAATATAAGAGCTTCATCAACAGTTAACTGTAAAACATCGTGAATGTTTTTTCCGTTAAAAGTTACTTCAAGGACCTCTCTCTGATATCTGGTTCCCCCACATGCTTCACATCTAATGTACACATCAGATAAAAAATGCATTTCAACTTTTATCTTGCCGTCACCTTTACAGGCATTGCATCTACCACCTTCAACATTAAATGAAAAATGCCGTGATGTCATCTTACGCAATCTTGCTCCTCTGGTTTTTGCAAATAAATCCCGTACTGCACCAAAAACTCCAATAAAAGTAATAGGATTCGAACGGGGAGTACGACCGATTGGTGTTTGATCAACCAAAACAACATCCGAAATGTTCTCAAATCCCTTAATTTGTTTCACTGCCCCTACAGAACCTACGGGTCTTCCGCGAGACCGCAAAAAATTATTATAAAGAATATCGTAAAGCAAAGTACTTTTTCCCGAACCCGAAACACCGGTTATAACTACAAATTGTCCAAGAGGTATTGACAGTTTTATATTCTTAAGATTATGTTCGGCCGCTTCAACAACCGTAAGAGTTTTTATTCCCTTTTTCTCCTCTAATTTTGAATTTAAATATCTCTTATTAATCTTTATATTCTCTTTACCTCTTAAATACCGTCCTGTTAATGACTTCCTAGATTTCTTT
>CAZLCT010000164.1:0-3389 GCA_964558015.1 uncultured bacterium
GCATCTATCCTGCTTGCAGGGAATGACAAAAAATTGCAAACCAATTACGTTTGAGAGGAGATAAGGGTATTGGAAATAATTGATAATATAAACAATCTTTGGGGTGATGATTTAAAAGAGGTTATTAATTCCGGATCAAAGCTTAAGATAGCAGCTTCATGTTTTTCAATATACGCGTATGAAGCTTTGAAAATAGAATTGGAAAAGATCGATTCTCTTGAATTTATTTTTACAGCGCCTACTTTTGTACCGAATGAGGTCACAGATAAAGTTGCTAAGCAGCACAGGGAGTTTCATATACCGCAACGTCAAAGGGAAAAAAATCTTTATGGCAGTGAATTTGAAATTCAGCTGAAAAATAAACTTACCCAAAGAGCTATTTCAAAGGAATGTGCTGATTGGATAAGGCGAAAAGTTAAAATCCGTTCTAACGCGACAAAAGCGCCAATGCAGCAGTTCGCGTGTTTGTCATCTAATGAATCAGAAATTATTTACACCCCGCTTCATGGTTTTACAGCCGTTGACTTAGGTTACCAACCCGGTGATGCGGTATCCAATTTTATCAATAAAATAGACGAAGCGCCGTTGGCAAAGACTTATTTGCAATTATTTGGCCAAATCTGGAATGATGATACTAAGCTCCAGGATGTAACCGCAAACATATGCGCGCATATTGAATCCGTGTATAAGGAAAACTCTCCGGAGAAGATTTACTTTTTAATGCTGTATAATATCTTCAATGAATTCCTTGAGGATTTAAATGAGGATGTTTTACCAAATGATAGAACAGGGTATCAAGACAGCGTTATATGGAATAAATTGTTTAATTTTCAAAAAGACGCCGCAAACGGCATAATCAATAAACTTGAAAATTATAATGGCTGTATTTTAGCTGATAGCGTTGGCTTGGGCAAGACATTTACAGCTCTTGCGGTGGTTAAATATTATGAACTTCGTAATCGTTCAGTTTTGGTTCTTTGCCCAAAAAAGATAGCAGATAATTGGTTAACCTATAATCGTAATCTCAAGACCAATATACTTGTGCGAGATAGATTTAATTATGATGTCCTGTGCCATACTGATTTACAGCGGACAAGCGGTGAATCTTTCGGAACACCGCTCAATAGAGTTAATTGGGGGAATTATGATCTTGTTGTTATAGATGAATCACATAATTTTCGCAATAATGATGTTTTTAAAGAGAGAGAAACTCGTTATCAAAAACTCATGAATACTGTGATTCGTGAGGGTGTTAAGACAAAAGTTCTTATGCTTTCGGCTACACCGGTTAATAATAGATTCAATGACCTTAGAAACCAGCTTGCTCTTGCCTACGAAGGAGATTCTAAAGTTTTGAGTAAAAAGCTTCGTGTTGGGAAAAGCATTGAAGAGATTTTTAGGCACTCACAGGCTGTATTTAATCAATGGTCAAAGCTTCCGCCTGATGAGCGGACTGCTAAGGCGATTCTTGATAAGCTTGATTTTGACTTTTTTGAATTGCTTGATAGTGTTACTATCGCGCGTTCCCGTAAACATATTGAAACTTTTTATGATACTAAGAGTATTGGGAAATTTCCTCATCGGCTTAAACCTCTTTCATATCGATGCCCATTGACTATGGTTGATGGAGTCATGTCTTTTGATGAGATTTATCATCAGCTTACTTTGCTGAAATTATCTGTCTATGCTCCGGTAAGCTATATTTTACCGAGCCGCTTGAAAAAATATGAGGAATTGTATGATATCGCCGTTGGTAGAGGGGGAGGAAAGCTGCGTCAGGTTGACAGAGAGAGAAGTCTGCAATCTTTGATGACGACCAACTTGCTTAAACGGTTGGAGAGTTCTGTGGAATCATTCCGGCTAACGCTCACATCTTTAAAAGAAAACCATACTAATATGCTTTTAAAAATTGCAAAGTTTAATCAGGCCGGGAATAATTCTTCTATTCATGATTTGACGGATATTTTGGGGACTCTTGGAGCGGACGAAGATGATTTGCAGGTGTTGGAAGATGATATAATCGGCAGCAAAGTGCAGATTAGTTTATCGGATATGGATTTGCCTTCATGGAAACATGATTTAAGGGTAGATTTAGAAATTATTGATGGGCTGCTTTGCTCTATGGCGAAAATTACACAGGAGAATGACGCTAAGCTGCAGCACCTTAAGGCTCACCTTGAGAAGAAAATAAGTGAGCCGATAAACGCGGGCAACAAGAAGGTGCTTATTTTTACTGCTTTCGCGGATACAGCAAACTACCTTTATGAGAATTTAGCACAGTTTTGTTTAGATAAACTTGGTATTCACACCGGAAAAGTAACCGGTAAAGATACCCCGAAGACCAATCTTGGCAAAGGGTATGATTTTCAAACATTATTAACACTTTTTTCCCCACGGTCAAAGGAGAAAGAACTGCTCTTGCCTAACGAAAAAGGCGAAATAGATATTCTGATTGGAACCGACTGCATTTCTGAAGGGCAAAACCTTCAGGATTGTGATTATGTGATTAACTATGATATTCATTGGAATCCGGTACGGATCATCCAGCGCTTTGGGCGAATTGACCGCATTGGTTCTATCAATGAATTAATACAGTTGGTCAACTATTGGCCGGATATATCATTGGATGAATATATTAACCTAAAAGAACGTGTTGAAAATCGCATGATGATCGCGGATGTTACCGCGACTGGTGATGACAATGTGCTTTCAGCGAAATCAAATGATGTTTCATATCGTAAAGAACAGCTTCGGCGCCTTCAGGAAGAAGTAGTTGAACTGGAAGATTTAAAAACAGGAGTTAATATTACAGACTTGGGACTCAATGATTTTCGTATGGACTTACTAAACTATATAAAGACAAATGGTGATCTTGGCGATATTCCCAGCGGTATGCACGCTGTGATTCCGGCACAGCCTGATAAAGGATTAGTGCCGGGTGTTATCTTTACCTTGAGGAATAGAAACGCGGGAGTAAATGTTAACCGGCATAACCGGCTGCATCCTTTTTATTTGGTTTATATTGATAATAACGGCGAGGTAATTACCAACCATACGGAAGTAAAACAATTGTTAGATTCAGTTAGAAGCAGTTGTAAGGGCTTGGACAATCCTGTCCTCGAAGCTTGCGGCCTGTTCAACTCACAAACAAATGACGGACGTGATATGGAAAGATGTTCAGGGCTCTTAAGCCGGGCCATTCGTTCTATGATCAAGGTAAAGGAAGATAATGATATCGACAGCCTGTTTACTGCCGGCGGGACAACTATACTCGAAGATACTATTACAGGCCTGGATGATTTTGAACTGATAACATTCTTAGTAATTATGAAGGATGAAGGATGAAGGATGAAGGATGAAGGATGAAGGATGAAGGATGAAGGATGAAG
>CAZLCT010000165.1:0-3300 GCA_964558015.1 uncultured bacterium
AATTCGGCATTATCACATTTTTATTGGTTAAAAGAAAACATAAACAATGAAAACGATGAAAGACTAATAAAACTAAAGGTGATGAGAAGTTTGAAGGATAGCGGACAACTTATAATTGATTGTAACAGGACTTGCAAGACTGATGTTTTATCAGATACTATTATTGATATTGCAAGGATGATGTTGGCGTATGTATGGTTAAAAATTCTAAGTATCTATCACCCTTATGTACATCAGGAAAGTCTGCCTCTGTTAAAAGAAGAGGTTATGCATAATATTATTTATCGAACTGAAAGACCCGAAAATAGGGATCAGTTAAGAGAGCTTATTATGAAGGATTTAAATTTACAGGAAGAAAAAAATATTACCAAAGTTGAGTTTTCAGGACAAACGACTGAAAAGGAGAATAATACAGATAACATTGTTGATGTAGGTGAACTTACAAAGGAATTAGCTTCTGACATGAAAAGTATTAAAGATGAAATAATGAAATTTAAAATAAAAAGAAAAGCAGAATATCTTCAACCTAAGGACGCACGCAAATTATTAAATATCTCAAATACTACGCTTAACGACTGGAGAAAAAAAGGTAAAATAAAAGACTTTCATAAGAATGGTAACAGATTTGAATACAATAAGGCAGAACTTAATAATCTAAAAAGGCATACTAATGAACAAGGAAGAAACAAAGCAAAACTACCCTAAAAATAATGGGACTGCAGATTATGATAAAGTAAAAAATAACTCAAGGAATAATTTCAAATACCAAAAAGGGCTACTTATTAACAGCCTTCACTTTAAATTTCCCCAGTCGGTTGTTGAAGTCTGGGTTTCGGCGACAGAAAAGCCGACGTACAGAAGATTTCATACTAGGAAATTACCAAATTATGTACATGATATTATTAATGATCTAACGGAAGATAATCCTTTTGTATGGCTTAGTATTAGTAAGGGAGATAATGATAAGTTGATGGAAGTTGAGATAAAACATTATCCTGCGCTTGCAAAATACTGGCTGTCGGAAAGGGTTTACCAATACTTACAATGCAGACTCAGGTTAACAAAAATTGATTTTATGGGTGACCATGAATACTGGCATGAAGAAAAAGAACTTCATAAGAAAGACCTATTAGCATTTAGCCGGTTTAGCATAAAAATAGAAACATTTAACGATAAAAACTATTCATATTTATGGCTAAGCTATAATGGAGTTTCCTTTGTGATAAAAAAAAGTGTTGAGGAGTTGGTAAACGACATGCAAATGGACACTCTTGCGCTTAGAAATGTTGTTTACGATAAACAGCTACATAATTACATTTATCTGAGTGATGAAATACGTTTTCATACAGATGAGATTTATCCGGTTTTACGTAGGGAGATTGCCAAAAAAACAGGTCTTGAATTAAATTATCATCATGAGAAATACAAGCTTACAAAATCGTTTGATAATATTGAGATGTTTTTTAATAAATATATTAATACGGATGATTTCAAAAAAATTATCCCTCATGAGGGCAAGTGGAGAAGACTAAGTGAAGATAAGATATTCTATTTAAAAGACAAGAGTAGGGATTTGATGTTTGGGCAGAATCACAAAGACAATAATATTTTTAATGGTATAAAAGCCTATGGCTCGGCGCAATTTGTTAGTTACAGGCATATTAAGTGGTTTTTGATTTATAGGGATGAGGATGGTGAAAAAGCTAATTTGCTAAAGGATTTTGTTATGGGCAAGAAGGGATTTATCCGCCTGAGCATATTTACGGGTACCAATCTAGTACATGATGAAGACCATGACATATTAATAAAAGAGGGAAATAATTTTGGTAAAACCGTTAGAGACAAGATTAAACTGATGGATATGGAAACCGATACGGCCTATTTTGCTTTTTATTTATCACCATTTCGGAAGACTGACACCCGACCACTGGAGCATAGTTACTATTATAAAATTAAGGAAGCCTTGCTAAGCAGAGATATTATGTCGCAGGCTATCGACATTAATAAGTTTGAGGAAGGTAGTTTTGGTTTATCTATGACAAATATTGGAATTGCCATGACGGCAAAATTGGGGGGAGTACCGTGGAGGCTTCCCAACGATAAAAATAAGGAATTGATAATTGGTTTTGGTGCTTATAAATCGAAGAGGTTAGGAGTTTCATATGTTGGTTCTGCTTTTTGCTTCGATAATTTGGGGATATTTCAGGAATTTGATTGCTGGCCAGCAGATCAGGAATGGGCATTACATACTACATTGGCAGATGCAGTACAAAAATACCGACTTAAAAACCCTAACATCGAAAGGATTATAATTCATTATTATAAGGATATGAAGCGTAAGGAACTAAGGAAGATTGATGAACTTCTTGATGATCTGGACGAGAAGATCCCGGTGATAGTTATTAGATTTAACAGCAGCTTTAATAATAATGAATTGATAATAAATGCAGGGCATGAGAAATATCTTCCAGAAAATGGCTGTTATGTAAGATTGAAAAATCATCAATATTTATTGCACATTAATACAAACGAGAATGGCAGCAAATGTAAGGATGCTCCTTTTCCATTGAAATTATCTTTACAATCTAATAGGGCTGGATTATTAAATGATGGTGATTTGGTGGAAAGGCTTATGAGGCAGGTTTATGAGTTTAGTATACTACATTGGCGTTCGGTGAATCAGCCAAAAATACCTGTTACGGTTGCCTATCCGAGGATGGTGGCGGAGATTTTTCCATGGTTTGATGCGGACGTATTGCCTGATGCCGCCAGGAGGAGTTTGTGGTTTTTGTGAAAGTGGTATGGGAGAATGTTATTGTGTTATGGTTAGAAAAAACCAAAAGGTCTGGTGAAATAATAGATTAACGATTTGGGATTTCTTCTTAAATTACCTCTGCGGACGGTATGGGTGATTTGCGTTTGGGATATTGATTAATATTAGCTATTTTCTATCAACAAACTTCTCTACCCAAAAAACCCACATGCCAAACATTACTACATAAAAGAAGGGTCTTAATATCCAATCGTGGGTGAAATCCCAATCTGTTTGTGATTGGTTATATACTAAAAATACTGAAAGACTAGTTATTCTGAACACATTAACGAGGTGTACAACTAGCAAGCCTGCAGGTATAAACCATGCTTTATGCTTCCATGGACCAGGAAAAAACGTCATTAATACTATCCATTGTAAGAATTGTTTAAACCCTGAACAGCCATAGTGTACTGCCACATACCCTTTTCCCATATATATTGTTCTTAATGAATCATCTGTTGTAAACTCATAATTTGTGAGATGCT
>CAZLCT010000166.1:0-3288 GCA_964558015.1 uncultured bacterium
CCTGGGGCTGAAGAAGGTCCCAAGGGTTGGTCTGTTCGCCCATTAAAGCGGTACGCGAGCTGGGTTTAGAACGTCGTAAGACAGTTCGGTCCCTATCCGCCACGGGCGCAGGATATTTGAGGGGAGCTGCCCCTAGTACGAGAGGACCGGGGTGGACGAGCCTCTGGTGCACCGGTTGTCGTGCCAGCGGCATAGCTGGGTAGCTACGCACGGAAAGGATAATCGCTGAAAGCATCTAAGCGAGAAGCCTGCCCCAAGATAAGATATCCCTGGCTTACAAGCTTGCTTGTAAGCCTTGAAGCCACCTCGAAGACTACGAGGTTGATAGGCTACAGGTGTAAGCGCAGTAATGCGTTGAGCCGAGTAGTACTAATCTGGCGTTCGGCTTGACCATATGATATTTTAAAACCCCTTATTCTGTTCTTATATATTTATATCACTTAATGAAAATAATGCCCGGTGGCTATAGCGGAGGGGAAACGCCCGTTCCCATTCCGAACACGGAAGCTAAGCCCTCCAGCGCCAATGGTACTGCAGGGTTACCCTTGTGGGAGAGTAGGTCGCTACCGGGCTTTTATTATTTTATTTTGTTCACCAGTAGGAATTATTATGCACTTTTGCCAAATTTTGAAAATATTAAATCATACTATAGCTATTGCCTTATTTGTCTTTTCTATGATGATTATTATTGACTTCTTGAATGTGTTAACTAAAAATAGATTGAATTTTAAACTTTCAAAAAATAAAACTTCCCAATATATTTTATCTTCGCTTCTCGGTGCTTCGCCTGGATGTTTAGGTGCTTTTATGGTCGATTCTATGTATATTCATGGATTTGTCTCTTTTGGTGCAATTGTTGGAACTATGATTGCTACTTCAGGTGATGAACAATTTGTTATGCTTATTAAATTCCCTAAAACAGCTTTGCTTTTATTTATACTTTTATTCGTAGCAGGCATAATTTTTGGGTTTATTACTGATATTATTATAAAAAAAGGGAAAATTAGAACTTGTGAGAATTGTGAAATTGCGCATTTCCATAAAGAAGATATTAATCAATTTATTGAAGATTTGAAAAACCCATTAAAATGGGTAATGTCTTATTCTTTTATTAAAATTTTGTTTTTGCTTATCTTTGCAGCTCTAATTATTTTAAATTTACATAATATATTAGGTCCGAATGAAGTAGTAGCACGGTATGTTTTTATAACATTGAATGCAATTGTATTTGTAATTACATTGATAACAAATGAACATTATGTAAGAGAACATATATACGAACATATTTTAAAATCACATCTTATTAGAATATTTTTATGGACATTTGGAGTCTTATTGGTGCTTGATATAGGAAAGCATTATTTTAATCTTGATTCAATAGTTAAAGAGAATTTATTTATTTTGTTACTGCTCAGTGCTTTAATTGGAATTATTCCAGAATCAGGTCCACATCTTTTTTTTGTAATGCTTTACAGTCAAGGTCAAATACCTTTTTCTATACTTTTTACAAGTTCATTTATTCAGGATGGGCATGGATTACTCCCACTATTTTCTTATAATGTAAGGGATGTGATATTAATCAAAGTTTTTAACTTAGTATATGGATTGACAATAGGGATAATTTTATTTATATTAGGATTATGAAAGATTATTCAACAATAGAAAAGGCACGAAAGATTTTACATTTACCTAAAAAGAGCTCTATTACTTCTATAAAAAAAGCTTATTATAATCTTTCAAAGAAATATCATCCTGATAAATGTAAAGGTAATTTAAGTATATGCAAAAAGAAGATGCAAGAGCTTACAGAAGCGTATAAAATTTTAATGGAATATTGTGAATCATATCCTATATCATTTCAAAAGGAAGAGATAGAGAAGATTGAACCTGAATTTGATTATTTTAAAAAATTTTACTCAGATTTTTTTTAAAAGATGACAACACCAGCAAAGACAGCGCCTATGTTTACAGTAGTATGTTCAACTGAAATTGATTTTATTTCTTTTATTTCATAATTGCGATATTTCATTCCGATTTCGGCTTTATTTATCACAATTTCTTCTATTTCTTTTGCAGTTCCTGCTCCTGAATGTTCCATTATTAAGCCGTTATATTGGTGATTTTGTGGTATAGCTACAGCAACTGCAGCTGCGATTATTTCACCTTTAATATAACTTGTTTTTTCCGCATAAGCAACAGATATAAGTTCGCCAGGTGAAAACTGAAAGGATTTTATTTCTTTTGCATTTGGTGGTAGGATACTACTTATTCGTATTAGATTTAAATTTCCTATTCCAGCGTCAAGGAGTGCTAAATCAAATGCATTTAAAGCATATTCTGAGTCACCTTTGCCAGCAACTAAAAGATAATGTGATGGAACATTTACAATAGCCATTTTGTTATGCCTCTTGATTGGCTAAGATTTGTTAGTCAAAGAGCATGTAATCTAACTTTTTGTTTAGATTGTGGTCTTGGTTTAAACATTAATTCTTCACCTTGTGTTTCAAGGACCCCTCGTTTCATTTCCATTGTTAAATGATATTTTGCATTTAATTTTTGTTTAAGATAGGCAAATGCTTTCCAAGGGTCAACATCATTTCCACAAGTAAAGAGGTCAACAGCAGCGAATCCATATTCTGGCCAAGTATGAATAGCAAGATGGGATTCAGCAATAACAACAACACCACTTACTCCATGGGGATTAAACATATGAAAAATATCATTTATAATTGTTGCGCCACATTTTTCTGCTGCTTCACGCATATATTCTTTTATTGTTTCAAGATTATTTAATATATCTCTATCACAGTTGTAATATTCTACCAAAAGATGTGTTCCAAGAGAATTTAAAGAGTTTTTCATTTTATGTTCCTCCTGAAAATCTTTTTTCTTATCATCTCCTTTCTTTTGTAATTTAAATTTCAATTTGGAGAATTATATAATAATATTTTAAAAAGTCAAGTCTTTTTATGTATTCATTTCAATAATAAATTCTACTTCTGCCTCTGATATATTCATTGCCTTCGCGATTTCAGCGACAGACCATCCCTGCTCATAAAGCTTTAAAACAGAGCGAGTCTTTTTATCTTGCTGACCAGATGTCTTCCCTGTAAGCATAGAGGATTCTTCTTTTAAAGCAAATGTTTTAATGTTTTCTATAGTGTCAAGAAAATTATTTATTTTTTCATCAGCATCTTTAATTAATTTCTCAAGTTGCGTTTGTTGTTCTGATAATATTTTCCTCATTTTTTGAAGCTGCTTTGTCCTTGTTTCTATGTCAACTCTTAA
>CAZLCT010000167.1:0-3261 GCA_964558015.1 uncultured bacterium
CGTATAAAGAAGACGGAGCGGTTAGGATAAATCCACCCCGGCCTCAGATTAAAAACCTGGATAATTTACCCTTACTCGATTATACCATATGGGATAACTATAAAAGTATTATTGAGAACAGGCAGATATTAATTTCTTCTATGAGAGGATGTCCGCAGGAATGTTCATTTTGCTTTAAGACAATTCCTGGACTTCGCCTGAAGAGTCTGGAACGATTTGAAGAAGAAGTTGCATATCTCAAGGAGACAACGCATTTTGATTATACCTGGTTGAATGATCTAACGTTTAATGTCATAGAGAAACGTGCTATGCGTATAAGCGATATTTTAAAAAAGTACGACGTCCGCTTTCATTGTTTTGCTCGTGTTACAAAAATAAGCAAAGAGTTTGTTGATACGTTAAAAGAAAATGGATGTGAGGGGATATGGTTTGGAATAGAATCGTATGATCAGAATATTTTAAATTACAATCAGAAAAATATACTGATAGAAGAAATAAATAATGCAGTACGACTTGCCCAGGAAGCAGGTTTATATGTGAGGGGGCTTTTTATAATTGGTTTATACGGGGAAAATGAAGAAGCATTGAGGAAGATGCTCGACTTTATCAAAAAGTGTACCTTCCTGCCGTTGGTTAAATACTTAGTGCCGTTTCCAGGGACCAGTCTTTATCACTATGCAGTTCGCTCAGGCAAAATTAAAGAGGTAACGGAATTTTTAAAGATGCTTTCAATGAGAAGAGCAAGAGACTATGATGATGATATTATTAATATCACGAATTTAGATGATGATACTTTAAGAAGATATTTCCATCAGATATGGGATATTACAAAAGAGAGAGAGTGTTTATATGAGAAGTAAAAAGAATGACATGCCCGTTGAACCGTTAGAGCATTTTATTAAAAGAGCCAAACGGTATGATCGTTCCTCTCATTGGATTAATGATCGTGCACTTATTGAAAAGATATATGAACTTGCGGATATTACCTCTGATGCATCGGTTTTGGATGTTGCCATTGGAACCGGTAAAATAGCAGAGACTTTTTATCGTAAAGCCCGCTATGTTGTAGGAATAGATATATGTTTGGAAATGGTACAGGCCGCAGGCGACATTGTTGACAGCATTGTATTTTGTAGGGGAGAGGGATTATGTTTTAAGGATAACACATTTGATGTATGTGTCTGTAGGCAGGGTTTACAGTTTATGGAGGTGCCGACTGTATTAGAGGAAATGCAGCGTGTGTTAAAACCCGGAGGAAGAATAGTATCGTGTCATTTGACGGCGTATAATGAAAAAGATAAGGAGACGGCCTTTCTTATTCAACGTCTCCGTAATCCTGCAAGGAAAAACTTTTTTTTGCCGGAGGATTTATTGAATGCATATAAAGCTGTACCTTTTACTGCCATAGAATTTTTTGAATATATAAGCCGGGAATCAGTTAATCAATGGATAGATAATGGAGCAATTGCGGTAAAACAAATGGAGAAAATAAAAGATATTTATAGAACGGCATCGGAAGATTTCAAGAGAATTCATCATATAGAGTTTAAAGATGGCGATATATTAGATTCTATGAAAATGCTTATTATAAAAGGGACAAAAAGATAGCATTGATTAAAAGAAATGGGTTTACCCATTTGATAATCACAGAAAAGGTAAGTTCACACTTTACACAACTCATAAAATTTGGTATATTTAGTGCCTCTATAAATAGCTCATATTTCCCGCCGTCGCCAAGGCTTTGGCGGGCAGGCATGGTTCATGGCTCATAGGGAAAAATAGTTGCGGGTTTCGGGTTACGAGTCGCGGGTAGAAAAACACGCGACTCGTAACACGTAACTCGTCTTGCGTAAATCCATGAGCAATGAACTAAAAGCGATGAGCTAAATCGCGGGCCCTTAGCTTCCTCCTACGCTCTTCGAGCTACGGCGGACAGGCAGTTGCCAAAGGCAACTTCGCTAAGGGAGATGCAAGAAACATAATCGGGCCCTTAGCTCAGTTGGTTAGAGCTACGGACTCATAATCCGTTGGTCGTAGGTTCGAGTCCTACAGGGCCCATAAATACCCCAGTGCACAACTAGTGCACTGGGGTATTTTTTTGTCAATAGGACTCGAAGCGAGGCCTCCGCCACTGGTAAAGCGAGCAGGACTGCGAGCGTCAGGAGGCCGAAGGGAGCCTACGCAGTCCCGCCAGGATAGGCGGGACGTAGTAGGCGAGTCCTACCAAGCACGAAGTGCTTGAGAAGAATATTATATCAGGAGTTATGTGACGTAGTAGGCGAGTCCTCCTGCTGTTTTATCTAGCCCGCCTGACGTCTTTTTCACCTGATAGGTTGTTACCAAACAGAATAATAGTTTTACACAGATATGTTTGGTAATAAATCCTTGACTTGTGTTACCAAACATATTATACTTTATTAAGTAATTTGTTTGGTAACAAGGAGGGAAGCTATGGGAGTTATAAAAGGTGTTCTAAAAGAAGAGCTTTCGAGTGCTAAAGCTATGAAGAAAGATTACGAGCGTGCACTGAAGAAATATCCCGGTGGAAGTTTTATCCGCAAAGAAATCCGAGGTCACAAATATTATTATTTAGCAGTTCGTGAAGGAGATAAGGTGCGCTTTATTTATAAAGGGAAAAAACTTTCAAAATCAGACTGGCAGGATCTTAAGGAATCACGTGAAATGCGTAAAAAGTACAAAGAGTTAATAGGAAAACTTCATAAAAGAATTATATATTTAGAGAAAATATTACGTGGAAAAGAAAACGTTTGAGTTATCGATCAAAGTATTGAAGCGTTTGCATAAAGCGGGCATATTAAAATCAGTTGTGCTTGTGGGTAGTTGGTGTGTGTATTTTTATCAGTATTATTTCAATTCCTCTGACTATGTATCAACAATACGAACTCTTGATATGGATTTATTGATTCCGTTGCCCCAAAAGTTCGATTGCAAAGTCAAGTTTTTTGACTTGATAGAAGATTTAGGATATGTAAAACAGTTACGGTATTCAGATGGGTATATTAAGTTTGTTCATCCGGATTTAACTATAGAATTCCTTATTCCTGAACGGGGAAAGGGAAGTAATAAACCGTATAAAATTTCTGAATTAGGTATTAATGCACAGCCGTTACGGTATCTTGATTTTTTAACTGCGCATACAATATCGTTAACAGTAGAAGACGTGCGACTTGTTTTGCCTCATCCTGCGTAATTATTTAGCCGATTGAGTAAAAAAGTTAATAAAATTGTATTTGTTGCCGT
>CAZLCT010000168.1:0-3227 GCA_964558015.1 uncultured bacterium
CAGTATTTTTTTTAACCCACCTGTCATTTGGCCATAAGACATAATTTCTACCGCCTCAAATGCCTTTTTCCGATTAAGTATATTTAATATTGCCGCATAAACTGCCGCAGCATTATTTAAATCCTGGGCTAATTTCCTTACTTCAGCATCAAGCTCTCCTAATGTTATAACACCAGCCTCAATTAACGGATTATAATATACCTTCAGCTTATTAAAAGAAGCATATCTCCAATTAGCAGAAACAGTTACTTTTTCCCCTTTTTGTATTCCAGCCATAACATCCCTTGTTCCCTGTTTATATCCTTCCACCGCCGGTTGATTAACAGCACAAATATTATCCAGATACGCATAAGCAATTACCGCACGTTCAAACCCAAACATTACCGCCCCAATATAATTAAGATTTGGTACATTTATATCAAATATCGGATAATTATTAGCAACCAGATATTCTCCCAATTTTTCACTAGTTTTTCTCCCTCCTAAATTCAAGCGTACAAATACCCTATCGCTGTTTTCTGGGAATTTCAACACCTCAGGAGTCAAATCCTCTTCATAAAATAATGTTATTCCTTTTCCGTCTTTACCTAAAGATTCCTCAAATAACTGCTCTGCCCAATTCGGCAAATAACTAAGTCTTTTTGGCACAATTAAAGTAACCTTATCTTTACCTAAATTAACAGACATATGCCATAAAAACGCAGCAAGTTGCAGATAAACATCATCTTTAATGTTTCCTTTATCATTAACCGCTTTTGCCAATTTTAAAATCGGCTCTATGCGTTCCGGCGCCACAATCGCCAGCGGCAATAAAAATATATTTGTTGTCGGAGCAGTATATCTCCCGCCAATATCTCCCTTCCCGTTAAGCTGAATTCCTCTTTGTTCAAAATCGCCAGTATCAAAAGGAGACCCTTTATCTGTAATAACCCACATATGATCGTTGATATCTATTGAGTAAAACTTGTATAAACTTTCAAAAAATTCCTTATGAGAAACTGTTTCCTTGGTCGTTCCTGATTTGCTTATCGGTATAATTAATGTCTTTTTCAATGCTGCCTCCATAGAACCTTCTTGTTCCGCAATTTCATCCAGAATATTTTTTATAACCTGTGGATCCGTAGTTCCTAAACTGTATAATTTTTGCCCCTTTTCCCCGAATGTTCTTTTAACAAATTCGACACTAAGCCCAGAACCGCCCATTCCGGAAAAAACCACATATTTATATTTGGCTCTAATAGCTGCGCCATCATCAACTACATTTTGAAGTGCAGCCTTGCCTTCATCACTATAAAGCAGCCATTTAAACTTCTCCATACTCCATCCAAACCTATTCGCTTTACCATCAAACCCGACTTTCACCATAGCCGGAAATTTACTTTTTGCCTGGTTATAAGACAACCCGAACATCCCTCTAACCTGGCCGTCAAAATTTTCTTCAGCTAAAGCATTAGTAACCTTTTCTACCGCTGTAGGAACCGCAGACATAGATAACGCATTTAAAGCACTTTCAATGGTCGGATATTTACATAGGCAATACAATTCTACTTCCGCAGCTGATAATCCTCCAAAAAGCTTTGACAACGCAGCTGTTTCTTTGTCATTTATTTTTGGCAGCTCCATTCCCAATTCTTTTGCAACTTTATTTCTGCTATGCACAAACATCGCAACAGTGATTTCAGATATTTTCCTTAAATCTTCATCATTTGTGCTTTGCGTACCAAAAGCAACTTTTGGAGAAGTATTTGACCATCCCCAGAACGAGTCTCCTAAAGGACAAATCAAATGAAATACTCCCTCTACTTCTACCATAGTAAAAGGCTTTTTAGCCCCATGGAACTTCTGCCAATCTTTTACCAACTCAAATTCCTTGCTATTGCCAAAAAATTTAATCAGAGCATCTTCTATTTCAAGCATAACCGCAAATTTTGCCTCTTCCGGCATACCTGTGCGTTGTTCTTTTAACTGCTTCGATTCTTTAATAACTCCTTTATCCTTAAGATATTTTATATAATCCGCTAATGAATCAACTTTAAAATTCTGTTTTGCGTATTTTTCCTTAACCTCTAAAAATGCTTTCAACCAGAAAAACGAAAACCGAACCGCATCATCAAAAGATTCTCCTTTTGCATTAGACAAAAACATATGCAATGAATACTCTGCCTGAGCATTAATATAACCAGGGTGTTTTTCCAAAAATTCTTCTACGCTTAAGCCCTGCTTTTTAGCAAGCCCCCTGATAATCAAATCCATAGTTGCTTTTACTTTTGAATGCCCTTTAGGATGGATCTTCGCAATACCGCCCAGAGACTCCACTAAGTCACGTAATTCTGTTTTCATTCTTGAATCATAATATACTTCCTTATTTAAATCTTTGTATTTATCAATAGTAAGCATATATTCAATAATTGGATAAAACATCTCATCCCCAAGATATAATTTTCCTCCCCAAACAATACTTACTCGGTCAGCATCAAGATCAAAATTAAAATATATTTTCTTTGGCTGCTTCTTTGATCTTTCCATAATATTCATCTTTTCACTACTCAGCTCATCTTCCCTTGAAGGATCAGGCAAACCTCCTTCTTCACAAGTAGGATCGCTTTTGTAGCGCAAAACTTCTATCTTTTTTCCCAAAATTTCCCGAAAAAGCTCCGGATAATCAGTTATCCCTGATTCATCTTTACTTAAAGAACCTCCGCCTAAATTCACTGCGATATCCAAACCGTACCCTTTAACTAATTCCTTTAAAAAACCAAATTCCTTAATCATCTCTTCTCTATACTGCTTCCAAGCCCATATTCTTATTTCCCCTGAATTATCTACAAGCCCCTTTTCCGTAGGTTTTCTATATTGGGCAGAAAGAACCTGGCCTTTTAAAGCATAAAGCATATCACCATAAAGCGTAATACCTCCAATAACCGGTTTAAAACCGTTGGTCCCTACCTCAACGTGGCTGCGTGTAATATAAATACCGCCGCGCACATTATAATCAGCATCCTTAAGACGTGAAATAGAACTGTATAAATGTCCTGAACTACACGTTCCTAAATCAATAATATTAACTCCCGTATCCTGCAATCCTTTGCTCAAATTTCTCCTGACCCATTCTGTAGAAGGCCCGTTATCTCCACCGATAACAAGAACATCCTTTTCTTTTAATCCTACCGTCTGTTCATGACGGACAGAAGTAAATTCAGCCGTTCCTATAGCACGCCCCAGCCAGG
>CAZLCT010000169.1:0-3135 GCA_964558015.1 uncultured bacterium
TGCAAAAAACATAAACGCTATTATTACCCATTCAATGTAAGCACTATTAAAAGCGGCTATAGAACCGTTTCGTGTAGAGAACCCGCCCGTGGCCATAGTACCGAACGACTGGCATAATGCTTCAAAAACTGACATGCCACCGACCTTAAGAAGAACCGCCTCGAGGAAGGTAAGTAATCCATAAGTACCCCAGAGGATCTTAGCTGTTTGTGCAAGGCGAGGCTTTAACTGTTCAGCCGTAGGCCCGGGAACCTCTCCCCTGAACATCTGATATCCGGCAATTCCGAATACAGGCAAGATAGCCAGAGCTAAAGTTACAATACCCATACCACCGAGCCAATGGGTCAAGCTCCTCCAGAAAAGAATGCCTCTTGGTAAAACCTCAATGTCAGTTAATATAGTAGCCCCTGTTGTAGTAAAACCGCTCATAATCTCAAAGTAGGCATCAGTAAACGCAACAATCAGTGCACGTAAACTCATATGTTCAACGTGCTCTAAAAAATAAACCATAAGAGGAATCGCACCAAATAAACTCAGCACGAGCCATCCAAAAGTTACAATGGCAAATCCTTCCCGAATGCCGGTGCCTGTAATAATCCTGGTCCCAAACGCCTTAAGGATATTCCCACATATAAAAGCAGTTAATATCGCAATTAGAAAACCAAATAGTGTATGATCGAATAAAAGCTGAGGAAAAACCTTTGAGGGAATATCGTAAAATGCGATTCCTGCGGGCACAAGCAGAATGATGGCAAGAATTTCGAGCAACTTACCGACTGAATAAATTATAAATTTTTTATTCACACAACAATCTCAAAATTTATGATATATGAATTATTGAAGGACACCAAATCTTGAATTAAACTGTTTGTTAACCCAATTAATATGTTCCTTACGGCTTAGAATTATAACTTCATCTCCCTCTTCGATAACAATACCGCCCCAGGGAATAATAACTTCATTGTTGCGTATAATACATCCGATAATAACAGATTTTTTTAAAAAATCGTCAAGATCGCGTAACGACTTGCCCGCCACGGGACTCCCCTTTTTTGCTTTAAACCGCAAAACTTCAATATCCGCAGACTTCAATTTCAAATAAGAACCTATAGGCACCATCTGGATCTTTTCAATAATCATGTTTAGGGTAATATCATAGGGATTTATGATATGATCAATACCAAGTGAATTAAACAATCCAAGATACCTGTCATCGTTTCTTACGGCAATGACTATATCAGCGCCGGCAGTCTTTGCCAATAAACATGACATGATATTGTCTTCAGAATCCGTACCTGCTGCAACAAAACAATCGGCATGTTCAGCATTAATTTCCTGTAATATCTCCGTGTTCGTACAATCACCGTGATATATATCAACTCCGTTTAACAGTGAGGAAGCCAAAAGACCGTGTTCACGGTCAGGGTCTACGAGCAAGACCTGATCAGATAAACGCTTAAGTGCATCGGCAAGGTGAATGGCAGTCAATGAATCGCCTGAGACAATAATCTTTTTTAATTTACTCACCTTACGGTTTATAAGCATACGAAATGTCTTAAAAGAGGCCTTGGGCATAATTACTACAATGTTATCCCCGGGCAAAAGTTTCTGACTGCCTGTAGGCGGAATGCTTTTACCCTCACGCATAATAACAACAACCAGCATGGGAGAGCCTTTAGCCATGATTGTCACATCACTCAATGTCTTATTAGCAATAGGCATATCTTCCGTTATTTTATAACCGCGAAGATAAATATTATTACCCTGAAAATTCGCTGTCTCAATAACACCCGGTAAATCTACATACTGAATAATCTTCTCAACTATTTCCCTTTCCGGTTCAATCACATTTGTTACACCCAACTTATCAAGGCTTATTGTTGAGGGGCTGGTGTAAATATCTGATTTTACTCTGGCTATACGCTTTTTAACCCCCTTCTGCATGGCAAAATGGCATGCCAGCAGGTTTGTTTCATCACTTGAAGTAACAGCAATAATCATATCAGCTGAACCTATTCCCGCAGCTTCTAAGAGTGCGGGGGAACTTCCTATGCCGTTTATAACAAACGCATCAAGCTTACTTTTAACATAATCGCATATTAAATTATCCCTCTCAATAATAGCAATATTATGATTCTGCCCGGACAAATGCTCTGCAAGGCTGTATCCTGTTGTCCCTGCACCGACTATAACTATTTTCATACCTGTCTCTTCCTTTAAAATTTTTACCGTTTTGTCGATAAAAAGGGAGGTTTGTACTTTATTATAAACTCTAATTATAATTGGTAATGCCTGAAAAGGCAATAAGATGTTGGAATAAGCATATAAATGCTTAACTCAAGGAAAGCTGTAGAAAAAATTAAAACAGTACACGCTGAAATATTTTTTATAACCACTCGATTTCACACGATTTATTAAACATTTAGCCACAGAGGACACGGAGATTTCCTATGTGACCTCTGTGGCCCAATTTTTTTGTGATTTCGTGTGGTTAGAATTTAATTACTTTGCATACATGGCTTTCAATTGTTCAATAGTAGGATTTTGCGGATAATATTCCCCTTGAGGCCCGATGTATCCGTCCCCACTTTTTTTTAAAACAACCGGTGTAAAGCTTCCATTGGAATTGGGAACATTAACGACAAAAGAATCCTCGGAAGAACTCGTTATCTTTTGAGTAACCACATTTTTTACTACCGGGGTTTGTACCACAGTATACCCGGACGAACCATGTACATAATAAGTATTGTCGTATGTATAATACGTCTGTCCGTCAATCGCCACTATCTGGGATTCAACAGGAAGGGTAGGAACAACCGCACCAAAGGGAGCCGTAACAACAACATACCTGGAAGGACCTCTTCTATAATAAACTCCACTATAATAATAGTAAGGAAGTCCGCTAATAACTATCTTTGTATGCTTGGCTGGTAATGGGACTGCTCTTCTTGGATGATGGAAATGTTGAGGATGGGTTTTTCTGGGCAACCAGGCATAAGCATTACTACACTGGGCAATAACAATAATACCTATGCATATTACGAAAAGAATACTTTTTCTAAATTGTATATTTATCATAACATGTAGTGCACCCCGTTAAGCAAGTTAAATTTTAGTAAGTATTAATTGTTCTTT
>CAZLCT010000170.1:0-3014 GCA_964558015.1 uncultured bacterium
CTATCAACATCAATATGCTGAAGACTATTTCTAAAATATCCAACTCTGGTAAAATTTCTCGGTATTACATATGGATTATCCATATAGAAACTTGTTGAGAGCGGGGAATTCTTTACTATTGGTGTGTTATTTATATCTGCAAATCCATAAACAAACATGGCGGTATCTGCGGCATCAACAAGAGTTGGCACTTCTGAGATGGCAGACATCCGCTTTGCTCCTAAATCATCATTTCCTACCATTCTTTTATTTTTATCAATATTATCTCTAATCCATAACGCCCCAGCATACATTTCCTCATCCATATACCACTCACCGGCAGTAGCTCTCCCTATATGTGTGCGCCAGTGCTGATAAAATCCTGAAAAACTTATTGCAAGTAACAGGCTTATAATTAAAACAGCATATATGATTCTCTTTTTTTCAGTATTTTTAATTATATTAGTCAAACTAACACCTACCAACAAACAAGAAAAAAGAGTGGTGAACCAAAAAGCATATATACGTATCCACATCAGCGGAGCAAAACATAATAGGAAAGCCAATAAAAGCCACTCGCCAAAACTTTTTTCGGTCTTTAGTGAAAGATAAACAAACCCGCCAAGGGTAAAAAGCAGCAAAAAGCCGGTATATCTGACGTTATTCTCAAGTATATAATGTAATTGCACGTATCTTGAATGCTCCACGAACATATAAGTGAAAAATGGAAGAGTAAATATGCCGAGAAATCCGATAATAAACGCAATATTAACAAAATTGTTTGTTATTTTTATTTTGTTATAGAGTAAACTGACAACAACGAAACTCAAAATAATCGGGAGGGTGAAATAGATGAGGTGATGAATTGAACCTAACAATATAAATATAATAAGGGTTAATATGCAACATCTGAATAGAAATATACGACCTTTTAATAACACATATATGAATAAAGGCAATAATGCCATGAAGGGACCCCGCATGCTCAGGTTCCATGTCGTAAATGCTAATATCCCGGGAGCAAGGGAATAACTGAAGGCAACTAAAAATATGAATACATCATTATCCTTTATCCGTCCTGCTAATATATATGCTGCGAAAGCACTGAAAAGTCCCATAATAACAGAGAACAACCAGAGAACAAATTCCATCTCGAGACCCGTGCACTGGTTAATGCCTGACAACGCAAAAGGGACTGCACTGCATTCTGAATAGGGATATAACCCGAAAATAGATAATGGATTAATCCACCATTTTGCATATCCATTTTCTGATACTGAGTTCGCAAGTATGTGTATCATAAACGAATCACAACCACTTTCATGAGGAAATGACGGTATTCTTATTATAACATTTAGTAAGACCAACAAACATAGAAACAGAAATTTAGTCCTCTTTGAAAATTTCATGTTAAATTTTCTTTCTATTTATTTTAAATTTAAGTTTAGTTTTTAATATTTCTATGTAATATTGTTTTACTTCTCGTGGCCGCACATAGCGAAAATAATGTTTAATCTCTTTATCATTTATTTGCTCTGTTCTTTTTATTAAACTATTAAAATATCCATATAGATATGCAATTCCAATATAATAAGGTTTTATAAATAAATACCTTATACCTTTAATTATCGCATAGAAAGGATTGAAATTTAAATAGTATGCAGCTTCCCCTTTATAAGTATATCCTTTCCAATAGCCTTCAGTGCTACTGGTATCCCTTACTTCAATTGCTATAACATCCACAAATAGCTTTGTTTTCCATTTTCTTAATTTTGCTTTTGTATTAAACGTGCTATCGTATGCATAAGAGGGTGTAATTCCGCCACATTCTTCAAAACATTTTCTACGTATCACCATATTCCCTCCCGCAGGTTCACTTTCTCGCACATGCGTATGGACTATTCGATCTCCCTTAAAATGATAGATTCCGCCACTTGCAACACCTAATCTTGAATCCTTTTCAAATTCTGTTATTAGATTTTCAAAAAATGTAGACTCTAAAATAATATCCGCATCAATATTACATAAATACTCATAGCTAATCTCATTTTTCATACAATATTCAACAGCAAAATCAAAGCCCTTTTTTTTCACTTGCGATACATGCAAACCACGCTTTCTTTTCTTCCCATCTAAACGAATGCTTTGAATCCAGTCGTATTTTTCCTTAATTTGTTTGATTATTTCGGGCGTTCTATCTGTGCTTCCGTCATCCACAATCACCCAAAGCACAGGCTTTACTGTCTGCTTCTCTATCGATTCTATAAGTTTTGGAAGATTATCCGCTTCATTCTTGCATGCTGTAATGATGATATAATTACGCGATTTGACTTTTAGCATTTTTAATTATCACCTATTTTTATTTTACTTCACTGTTTTTTCCAACGGAACCACAATTTTGATTTATATCCGATGGTTGCTTTCTCGACCTGATAAATCTTGCAGGCACGCCTCCTACTATACTGTACGGCTCTACATCTTTGGTCACAACTGCTCCTGCACTTATTATCGCCCCTTTTCCAATCCGCACACCAGGTAAAATTATCACTCGTGCTCCTATCCATACATCATCTTCTATAATAACAGGAGAATAATCAGTAAAACCTTGTCGTCTTATGGGTATATTTATATCTTTAAATTCATGATTTCTTGTGAAAATTAACACATCTTGACCCATCATTACATCATCACCTATGAAGGTATATTTACCTATACGTGCATTTATACCGATTCCTGAATTATTTCCCAATTTTCTTCCACAACCATTGCCAAAATAAGCCCCTTTCTCTATCCACACATTATCCCCACATTCATCAAGTATGCGTTTTGTAAGAAATGCTCTTATTAGTTTAAATATTTCAAACTCAGATGATGGTGGTAAATGAACAGCAAAACCATAATATAATATAAGTGAGATAATTTTTATTATTTTTTTAATTTTTTGCATTTTATAATAGTACCACATGACACCTGGTTACCCTTACCCTCTATATTACCCTCCATTCTATTTAAATACATGCTTTCAGGGTAGTATG
>CAZLCT010000171.1:0-2932 GCA_964558015.1 uncultured bacterium
ACAAGCTTGTACCGGTTAAAAATTTACCGGCATTTTGTGGCGGTTTTGTAGGTTTTTTATCTTATGAAAATGTAGCAATTTTTGAAGATGTATATCTTAAGAAAATGCGTTCGCTAAATTTTCCTAATGCCATATTTTTCTTAGTAAGGAGTTTAATAGTTTTCGATCATTTGGATAAGAAGGTAAAGTTGATAGTGATGAGTCATGCGAATAAAAGCATTAAGCATTCTTATGATGAGGCGTTAAAGAAGATTGGTAAGCTTGAGAAGTCATTTCTTAGAAAAAAGAGAACATTTGTAAAAAGCAAACAAAAAAAATACGTATCAAAAATTAAGTCAAATATGACAAAAAAACAATTTGTTTCATCTGTAAATAAAATTAAAAAATATATACGTGCTGGTGATGTTATTCAGGTTGTATTTTCACAAAGGTTTTTCCTTGGAAAAACAAATAACGATTTTAATATATATCGTGCCCTGAGAACCATTAATCCTTCACCTTATATGTTTTATTTTAAGCATAATGATATAAGGCTAATAGGTTCATCACCAGAGATGTTAGTAAGGAAAGAAGGAGAGCATGCAGAGGTTAGGCCTATAGCTGGCACTCGTAAACGGGGAAAAAATGCGGATGAGGATAAAGTTTTAGCTCGAGAGCTCAAAAGTGATGAGAAAGAATTGGCAGAACATCTTATGTTGGTTGATTTAGGAAGAAACGATATAGGACGTGTTTGTCAATTCAATACAATAAAAGTCAAAGATTATGCACGTATCGAGAAATATTCTCATGTTATGCATCTTGTAAGTGAGGTTCACGGGTTATTAAGAAAAGGAAAAGATAGTTTTGATCTTTTACGTGCCACTTTTCCAGCAGGTACTGTAACAGGAGCACCAAAAATTAGGGCAATGGAAATTATAAATGAAATTGAACCCACTGAACGCGGGCCTTATGCGGGTTGTGTAGGTTATTTTGGATTTAATGAGAACTGTGATATGTGTATTACAATAAGGACTATTATGATGAAAGGGAAAAAGGTGTTTCTACAAGTTGGTGCAGGAATTGTTTTTGATTCTGTGCCTTCACGGGAATATATCGAAACTTTAAATAAAGCAAAAGCTTTAATTAAAGCAGTTGAGATTGCCGAATCAGAAATACTTTGAGGAAATAAAACATGGTACTTGTTATAGATAATTACGATTCATTTACTTACAATTTAGTTCAATATTTAGGTGAACTAGGTGCTAAGATTACTGTATTTAGAAACGATAAAATAACAATAAAGAAAATTGATAAAATGAATATATCAAAAATTGTTATATCCCCTGGACCGTGCACACCACGTGAGTCAGGAATATCAAATGAAATCATTAAAAAATATTCAGGAAGAATTCCAATATTGGGCGTGTGTCTAGGACACCAATGTATAGGGCATGTCTTTGGCGGGATTATATGTCGTGCTGATAGGATTATGCATGGTAAAGTATCAGAAATCTATCATGATGGAAGTAAAATATTCAGAAATATTCCCAACCCATTTACTGCTACACGCTATCATTCCTTAATTATTAAAAATAACACACTGCCTTCAGTTTTAAAAGTTATTGCATGGACAAAGGAACATGAGATTATGGGTGTGAAGCATAAAAAACACCCAACATGGGGAGTTCAGTTCCATCCGGAATCAATTCTTACAGATTGTGGAAAGAAATTTCTTAAAAATTTTCTAGCCATATAGATTTATCCTACATAATAAAGCCATCTTTTCAAAATCCAATTATAGATTAAAATTAACAGATATACTCGTAATATATGGGTGTATCGTTCTCTTATTTAAGCCCTTTATATATATATACTTAATATATCTTATCTTTACAAATATTTATTATATAAAGGTTTAAATGATTAATTTCGATAATAACAATGACAACTATAGCAAAATTAGTGTGTAAATAAGGCATTTATAAACAAATAATAAGGGAAAAATGGAAGTTGAGAATCAACAAAAAAAGGTATTGTTAGTGGATGATGAAATTGATATTTGTGACTTTTTAGCTGAATATCTTGAAGAGAGAAATATTAAAGCGTATACAGCTACTGATATCGAAAATGCTTTTAAAATTGCCAAAACTAATAAAATTGATTTGGTTTTTTTAGATAATAATTTATTGCATATTGTTAAAGGAGTTGAATTTATTCCGCATTTTAAGATGTTTAATCCAAATTGCAAGGTAATTATGTTGACTGCTAATCATCAGCCCGAATTAAAGGAACATGCAAGACTGCAAGGGGCTGACGGTTTTATATTGAAACCTTTTGATTTCAGTTCTTTTCAAGAAGCTATAGATAATTTTATTACACAGGAGGGATAAAGAAGATGAGAAAAAGAAGGTTAATTATTTTTATTTTAATATTAATTTTTATTTGCCCATCAAATGTATTTGCTACAAATGGTTCAAAAGTCATTGGTAACGGTGCAACGTCTCCGATTATGGGAGGTACAGGTTGCGTTGAGCCACAAGATACGGGAGGAATTTTGATTAACCCGGCAGGAATAACAAAAATAGGAAACCGCGTTGATATTGCAACTGAATTAGCAGTTGTTGATGCAAAAATGGATACTAGCGGAGCTACACACCCCACTTTTAGAAATATAAATGGGTTACATAGAAGTAAGGCGCAAGCTATTTTTGCACCGCATACTGGATTTTCTGCACAGATAGGAGAAAGCAACTGGTATTACGGATTTGCTGGTGCTGTTGTTGGTGGTCTAGCACTTGATTATAAACATTCAAGACTTTCTGAAAATCCTGCTCTTATGGGAACTGGGAATGAGTTTGATAAACATGCTGAATTGTATAATTTTGAATTTGTGCCCACTGTTGTAGTGCACCCCGTTAAGCAAGTTAAATTTTAGTAAGTATTAATTGTTCTT
>CAZLCT010000172.1:0-2857 GCA_964558015.1 uncultured bacterium
TACTTCTACCGGTTTGAGGTTTTTTGTCGGGTTTTCTGCCAGATATCCCCATTCATTGGCTTTGTTGAAAAAGGCCTTGAGGACTATTATGTGGTTGTTTACTGTCCAGGTTTTGGCTTCATTCAGCCTGTGACGTTTATAATCATCCAGTAGCTTGAGATCAACTTCCGTTAAATATTTTCCATTACCGGTATCTTTCAGAAAGGCATTGAAGGTTTTCAGGACTGTCCTGTAGCTCCGCAAAGTGTGCGGCCTGCGGTTTGCTTCGACCCATTCCAGGAACTCTTCTGTAAATGCTTCAATTGTCCTTTTCTTGTCGGGGAATGATCGATGACCGAAAAGGAGCGAGTCTGTTTCTTTACGCCTTAAAATTTCATAGGCTAAAGATTTAGACTTAGCACCGGAGCTTTCCCGGATGCGCTTATCGCCCTTCTTATAGGCCATCCACCAGTAGGGACTATCTTTTCGTTTGAATACTACTCCCATTTCCCCTCTTCACTTTATCTTACAAGAACTGGTTCTTTACACGATTCGACGAGCTTGTTTAGTTCAGATAATCTAAAAAGCAACCTTCCCCTCACCTTATAACAAGGAACTTGCCCCTTATGCCTCCAGCAGTAAAGCGTGGATTCTTTTACATCAAGAAATTCTGATGCTTCTTTAATGCTTATAAACTTTTCCATTATCTGCCTCCTTCGTTATACATAAGATAAACTAAACACATAATTATCCCAAAAGTTACTATGGCAAGGAGTATATCCTCTATCCCCTGCCAGATAAGGATAACCACTGTGATCATTATCGAAAAACCTGTCATTGTTATTATTTCTTTTTTCTTCATTATACTTAACCTATTTGTAAAGTTAATTGACAAAAAAATATGCTTAACTTATTAGTTAAGTGCTGCTACAAAAAATTTTTATAGAAGATCTTTTGCTTCGCACTTAAGCGCTTTCGCGATTTGCTCGAGCTTTCTGAGCGATACCATCTTCCCCTTCTCGATCTGGCAGATGTAGCTTTCACTCGTCTTGATCTTATTTGCAAGTTCAAGCTGTGTTAGCCCCATCTGCGTCCTTTTTGTTTTTAGCTTGGGGCCTACATTTATTGTCATTTTAAAGAACTCTTTCTTCTTGTTTAAAAGTATACACAAACTTAACCTATTTGTCAAGTAGTTTTTCTAATTATTTTCGCCCTCCTCGCGGCCTGTCCTCAACCCCCAATATTTGACATGAAATCTTTTAGTTAATTCTGGCTGAGTGAAAGAATCGATCGTTTTGCCTTCTTCCTTGAGCAGGGCCTCTATGAGCATCACAAACTGTCCGGAAGCGCTTTTCTTAGCGAGAAGATCGGAATTAAAAAAATCGCTTTTAACGGTAAAAGTCCTTCCGGGGAGATCTTTTAATACTATCCACGCGTCTTTTCCATACTGATACTCAAAATCGATAAGCTTATACCTGCTTTTCAGCGTTCTCAAAGCTTTGACCACCTGCCGCCTTTTAGCCTCATTGCTCCAGGAATCCGGCATCTTTAAGGTGAAAGCCATATCTTCTAAAGACAGATCAAAACCTTCCTTTTTCTCAGGCCCGCTTTCAAATTCGGCCAAAAGCAACAGATAGACATCCATTGAGCGGTTGGTCTTGTCCTTGACCATTCTTGGAAACAAGTTTTTATCCTCCAACAGCTTATTTTTTATCTCTAATGAGCTGTTTTTAGGCAGAATACCGATCTTTTTGACCTTATGAGGCTTTTTTCCTTCCACGGTTTTGCCCCCCTTTAAGGGCATACTTTCGAGCCGTCTAAGTTTCACCCGTGCAAGATCGGGAGAATCTATAAGAGTGGCTGACTCATAATTAGTCTTTAGAGCAGATACACTCCAGTTAGTGCTTGCCTCGACAACGTAACGCGCATCTACTATTATTAATTTATCATGAACACGATATCTTGAACGAAAATGGTATATTTCAGCGCCTTTTCTCTTTAAACGCTGAAAAGATCTTCCCTCAAGAGCTTCAACGGCTTTCCTGGATTTGAACCTTGTATTAAGATATATCGTTACTGAAACTCCCCTATCAAGCGCTTCCACAAGATCCTTTACCAAAAGATTAACGGGGCCCTCTTCAGTGGGTTTGAGGATAGACATGGAGAGGATTATGGAATCCTTAGCGTTATCCAAAAGATCTATAACGGCAGGCTCATATGCCCTGTCGGAGATGTCCCTTACCTTAGCCGGGTAAAATGTATCTTGAGTTTCGGCTGAATAAGCTGACCCCGGCCAAATGAAGAAAACAATGGTAAGAATGACGAGAAGTGAGCGTATTTTAAATGCAGCGGTTTGCTTCATGGTACTTGTATATTTTTAATAGTTGAGTATTGTGTCCCTGGAATTTCCTTCTAAAGGGTGTCCTCAAATGGAACGTCACTGTTATTCCCCTTGAATTATTTCCCTTCCTTCCTTTTCTCTTTCACCAATTTACTCAAATCTACTGAAGGTGATAATTTTTCTCGCTCAAAATACTCACGTAATGCGTCGCTGTTGTTCCCATATTTTTTTATTGAATCTAATCTTTCCAAAATGCCCCTAAGAGACCAGACCAAGAAAAGTTTTAGCTGAGTAAGTTTTTGCCAATCAGTATCAATAGAAAAGTTTTCTCCATGATGCATAATTGCGTTTCTTAATGGATACAATTGTTTTTTAAAATATTTTTTATATTTATATCTTCCTTCAAGTTCACAAGTTAACATTATTGCAATATTTTCTGCCATATCATCAGTATGCGATGATAGATAGTCTTGCCCTGTACTTAAAAGTGTCTCTAATCCTATAAACAATCCGATCACCCTATCAGTCTCATTTTTA
>CAZLCT010000173.1:0-2855 GCA_964558015.1 uncultured bacterium
ATTTTATAGGCAAACAATGTTTAAAGAAGCAGAAAGAGGAGGGAATAAAGAAGAAATTAGTAGGTTTTCAAATGCTTGATCGCAGTATCCCCAGGCATGGCTATCCTATTTTAAATAACTCGGACGTAATCGGCACCGTTACCAGCGGCGGGTTTGGACCTACAGTCGGATTAAGTATAGGGTTAGGTTTAATTGATATAGAGCATGCAGTTGTAGGCAACGAGTTGGACATTAAAATAAGAAATAAGTTACATAAAGCGCGTATAGTTAAACGGCCTTTTTATAGTCGTCATAAAAAAATTGAAAAAAATAGTACCTTACATGTGTAGAAGTCTGTCATTTATTTTACATTATTTTTAAAATAGGAGAATAAATATGAATGTACAACCTGATTTAAAGTATACGAAAACTCATGAATGGATAAAGAATGAAGGCAAAGTCGGTGTTGTGGGTATTTCTGATTATGCTCAGAAAGAAATTTCTGACATTGCTTATGTAGAACTTCCTGAAGTAGGCAGACAGATCAAGGCTGAAGAGTCTGTTTGTGTTATTGAATCGGTTAAAGCAGCATTTGATATATATGCGCCTGCCTCAGGCAAAATTATTGACGTCAATAATGAATTAGAAACAGATCCTGCACTAGTGAATAACGATCCCTACGGAGGGGGTTGGCTTTTCAAAGTTGAACTTTCCTCACTTGATGAATTAAATGCGCTTATGGATGTTTCTGCCTATGAGCAGCATATTAAAGAGGCAGCACATTAATAAAGAGTAGATCTACCCGCCGTGGTTTTTTCCCGAGTCCTCAACGGCAGGCGGGGAGTAGAGAGTAGGGAGTAGAGAGTAGAGAGAGTGAATAAGATTAAAAGTGTCGAAGATTTTGAAGTTTACAAGAAGGCAGTAAATCTCTTTGAGTCTTTCATTGAGGAGGATTTGCCGCTTATGCAAAAGAAGTTTGCCGGAAGAGTATTAGCATCTAATCTTTTAAGGAGTTTAGATTCCATTTGTTCAAATATGGAAGAAGGCTATGAAAGGAAATCAGGGAAAGAAATTAAGAATTTTTTTCGTATATCTAATAGGGTCTACAGGAGAAGCGAGGGGAAGATATAAAAGAATAAAAACTATTTTACCGGAAGAAATTATTAACAAAAGAGTAGAACTATTAAATGAGATAAGAGCAATGCTTGCAGCTTTAATTCAAAAATGGGAATAAGTTTTCTCTCTACTCTCTACTTGCTACTCTCTACTTAACAAATAAGTAAACAGAATGAGCTATTTTCCATTATCAGATAAAGACAGAAAACAGATGTTACAGGAAATTGGAGTCAAAGATTTTGACGAACTTGTTGCATCTATCCCAAAAAAGTTACGCAATCCCAAAATAGATTTACCCCAGCCTCTATCTGAATTAGAGCTACGTAGAAATGTAACTCGATTAGCCCAATCCAATCTTTCAACTGATGATGTGCTTTCTTTTGCCGGGGGAGGTGCATATGAACATTTTATACCTGCTGTTATTAATCATGTTATTTCACGCAGTGAATTTTATACTGCATACACACCTTACCAGGCTGAAGCAAGCCAGGGAACATTGCAGTCAATATATGAATATCAAAGTATGATATGTCAATTAACCGGCATGGATGTTTCGAATGCATCTCATTATGATGGAGCCACAAGTATGGCTGAGGCGGCTGCCTTGAGCGTAAACGTGAAACGTAGGAAGAAAATTTTGGTGGCAAAAACCGTACATCCCGAATATAGATATGTTCTAAGGACATATCTATCAGGAACGGATGTTGAAATAGTAGAGCTTGCATTCAATGATAACGGTTTTATAGATAGTAATATTTTAAAACCTCTTATGAATGATGAAGTTGCATGTTGTATCGTTCAGTCGCCTAATGTTTTTGGTCTTGTTGAGAATTTTTCGGAAGTAGAAAAAATAGCACATGATAAAGGTTCCTTTTTCATCATTGTAGGAAATCCTTTGTCTTTTGTCAGGTTTAAATCACCGGGTGAATGGAATGCTGATATTGCATGTGGTGATGGACAGGTTTTAGGAAATGCACTTTCCTTCGGAGGGCCATACCTTGGATATTTTGCTGCAAGAAAAGAGCTTATGCGTAAAATTCCAGGCCGTCTTATTGGCATGACGAAAGATTCGGAAGGAAGACGGGCCTTTACTATGACATTACAGACACGCGAGCAGCATATTCGCCGTGAGAGGGCGACGTCAAATATTTGTTCCAACCAGGCTTTATGTGCCTTAGCTGCTGCTGTTTATTTAACTGCTTTAGGCAAACAAGGACTCAGGCAGGTTGCAGATTTAAATATTCAAAACGCCAATTATTTAAGAGATTGTATAAGAAAATTATCAAATTTTGAAATTATGTTTCAAGGAACAATTTTTAATGAGTTTGTTGTGAAAACAAAAAAAGATGTCGAAGAGGTTATCAAGTCACTCTTAAAGAAAAATATACATGCGGGCTTGAATCTTAGTCGGTGGTATCCTAAGCTTAAAAATACGCTTCTTATTTGTGCAACTGAAACAAAATCCAAGGAAGATTTGGACCTCTTTGTTGATGCATTGTCAGAGATATAAAATAGCAACTGACGAATACTGGTTTAATTATGGATGAAAAATTAATTTTTGAACAAAGTCAATCAGGCAAAACCGGGGTTGAGCTGCCTTCTTTGACGGCCTCTGATGCTCATTTGAAAAAGCTTATCCCTGCTGATCTGATGCGTAATCATGATGCTGAGCTTCCAGAGGTAAGTGAGCCTGAGCTCATCAGACATTATATCCGCCTTTCTCAGAAAAATTATTCTGTGGATACTCATTTTTATCCGCT
>CAZLCT010000174.1:0-2801 GCA_964558015.1 uncultured bacterium
TGAATGCAAAACAGGTATATTTTGGAAATACTGTAACCACTTTTTTTGCATCTGTATTTGCAATCATGTGGCATGTTATTTTAAAGAGGGAAGATGCCGGGGCAACTTTTTATCAGCACATGATTCTCGGAGCCGCACTGTGGACGGGGATACATTATCTGCATGAACTTTCCCTGCTTGTTATCAAGCCGAGCTGGAAAAAGCCGTTTCAGATTATTGTCGGTATGGGGTTGATCCTGGTATCAATCAAAATATTTATGCTGGTATAATTTTAAAAGGCTCCCTTATACCAGGGGAGCCAATTTTTTATGAAAAAAATTATTGATGAATATCATGTAAAGAACCTTAAAAGCTTTCCGGGAATACGGCTGTTTTATAAATATAGTGTACATCTGCTTATCCTTCGCTGGAGTGTTATTTTTGCTTCAGCTGTAATCTACTTTACTACTACGCCATATGCCAGAACGCTCGTCCCTCCATTTATTATTTTGATTATTCTTATAAGTATAAATCTACCGGTAACCTTGTATATTTTCTCTAAAAAGTTTTACCGGAATTTTAATATTACTATAATCGTTATATTGGATATAATACAGGGAAGCCTGTCAGTTATTCTTACAGGGGGCTACAGCAGCCTCTTTTTTGTATTGTATCTGCTTTCCTTCTTCGAAGCAGGATTATTCTTTAACTGGCGGTTGGCTTCTGTCTGGATTGTAGGTATAGACCTGATCCAAGTTGCTGCAACAACCATACACTGGACTGCAGCAAAAGTGCCTGTTTCAACATACGATCTTGTCAGCAGATTTATACGGCTTCTTATAGTGGGTCTTATTATCATAATCCAGGGAGAACTTTTACGTAGAGAAGAAGAAAATCAGCAGAAAGCTCTCCAATCGGCAGAAGATTTAAAAAAACTTAACGAGATTTTCACAAAACTGGAAAGTACAAGTTTTAATGAGAGAAAAATATTTCACGTCCTGCTTTCCTCCATACTGTCTCTTGAAAATGTACTCTATGCATTTGTTATTTACCGTATTGATATTCACAAAGACAAGTGGGAAATCAGAGCAACAAGCAATCCTGAATTATTTCCGGTTGGAAGCGTTTACTACAATCTAATCAACTACAGGGCAGAGACTTCAATTTTAAGAAAAGGTGTTCATGAAACTGATGCAAACCATCACTTTTTTAAAAGTGGAGCCAGAGAATTAATCGGTCTTAATCTTGCCGATTATAACGAATACAACAAGGGTTTATTAATGATAGGTAAGAATGATGCTCCCCTGCACGTATCTGATGAAACATTCTTTTTAAAAGCACTTGCACTGGAAGCCCAGCTTATCCTCCACAATTTTTACGCATTTCAGGATAAACAGGATCAGATAAAAAAGCTCGCTGAATTTAAAGAGACTCAAGCGACATTTTTTTCTGCTGCCGGACATGAAATAAAAACACCGCTTACAATACTTAAAACACTTCAATCAACTTTGGAACTTACCATTCCTGTACCAACTGAGAATCAGAAAGATATTTTAGCTACAATGAAAGCAAACATAGAAAGGCTCGATAATCTTACTACCGATATTCTGGAAACAGCAAAACTGGAAAATTCTGATCTCACACTTCACCGCAAAGAAACAGATATAATCAGGATTATCAGAAACAGGATAGAGGCAATACAGCCACTGGCAGAAAGTAAAAACCAAAAAATACTCTTTAAAATATCCCATGGGGGTAAAAATATATCTACTGTATGCGGAGACCGGAAAAGACTTATAGAAATAATTTCCAATTTACTGTCCAATGCCATAAAATTTTCTCCGGCAAACACGAACCTCATTATTACATATTCTACGGAGAAAGATAATGTAATAATCTGTGTATACGATAAAGGAGCATCTTTATCCCCGAAGGAGCAGAAAAATATTTTCAAAAAATATTATACTTCCTCTCCTGACAAGGCTCTGACCGGGTTCGGATTGGGTCTTTATATTACCAAAAAACTTGTAGAACTTCACAACGGAAGCATCTGTGTCGATACCCATACACGATGGAAAGGATTCTGTTTTACCATTCCCGTTTTTTCAAAGGAGAATTGCCATGAATCATAACCGCACTCTAAAAATACTTGTTATTGATGATGAAGCCGATATGTTAAAAGCAATCCGTTTAACAATAAACGTTCAGGAACCGGAGTGGGAGGTAATCGAAGCCGATTCCGGAGAAAAAGGGCTTGCATTAATTGACAGAGAAGAACCGGATCTGGTTCTTCTTGATCTTAGAATGCCCAGGATGTCCGGATTTGATGTTCTAAAAAAATTACGTTTATACAGCAATGTACCGGTGATTGTTTTAACAGTTGAAAGTGACGAGTTAATTGAAGTAAAAGCTTTGGAAATCGGGGCTGATGACTTTATCACCAAACCCTTTGGAAATCTCGAGCTTATTGCTCACATCCGGTCTGTAATCAGAAGAGCAGAAGGGTTTGAAGTTATAACAAATGAAACACTAAAAACAGGAAACCTTGAAATTAATTTTAATAATCATACGGTAAACAAAGATAACAGGCTAATCAGTCTAACTTCGACCGAGTTTGCATTTCTGGAGCTTCTTGCACGAAACAAAGGCCAGGTGATCCCCTTTGAAGTTATTCTTGGTAAAATATGGGGACAGTATGCGCTGGATAACAGAGACTATCTCAAAGTGTATATAAGGAAGCTGCGTGTAAAACTGGAAGATGATCCATCTAATCCCCAATTCTTGCAAACCGTGAACGGCTTGGGTTATAAATTCCTGGATAA
>CAZLCT010000175.1:0-2770 GCA_964558015.1 uncultured bacterium
TATAAACTTCTAAATCCCTTACTTTGTTTCCATATCTTTGCTGTTCTTCTTTTAAATATGAAATGTTTATATCTTTTCCTATATAGCTTCGTAAACGTTCAGAGCCTGCCTCTGGGGCAAATGTCAGGCCGCTTTTTTTAATGTTGGAAAAATAACTTGGGATTAATTCAATCATTTTTTCGATCCTTAGAGACGGAAATGAAATCGATATATTTTCGTTCTTAGAAAAGATCAATAGCTTATCCATAAGATTTTCAATTTGAGGATAATCTCCACTAGATAATGAAACAAGTGAAAGTTCATCATATCCCGTTGATTTGATTAACTTGAGGGCACTTGTATATATATTGTCTGATGAACGGTATCTTAGCGGAAAATAATATTGACGCGCTTGACAAAATTTACACATATGTGGGCAACCTCGCATTATTTCAACACATGCACGATTATGTACTGTCTGTATATAAGGTACTATAGGAGTTGTGGGATAAAAAGATTCATTTAGATTAATTATTGAAGCTTTATTTATTAAAACTGGAACATCTGGATATAAAGAGTCAATTTTGTTAAATTTTAAATTTTTATCATACATAACTGAGTAAAATGATGGAATATATACACCATCTATTTTACTTAATGATCTTAGTAAACGATCTTTATAAAATTTAGAATAATTCTTTTTATGTTCGTTATAAATGTTTATTATCTGAGGGAATATATCCTCCCCATCTCCAATAACAAAAACATCTATAAAATCAGCAAGAGGTTCCGGATTGACGCTACACGGCCCTCCGGCAATAATGAGGGGTCCATCTTCTCTCTTATTTGTGAAAATTGGAATATTTCCTAAATAAAGCATATTAATTATATTACTGTAACATAATTCATATTGCAGAGTAAAACCGACTATATCAAATTTATGAAGAGGTGTGTTAGACTCAAGTGAAGATAAATAATTCCTACTATTTATTAAAATATTTTCAAGATCTTGGGCAGGAGCAAATACTCTTTCGCATGACGTATGATCCATTTTGTTTATAATGCCATATAGAATTTGTATGCCCAAATGGCTCATACCTATTTCGTATAGGTCTGGAAATGCAATGCATACTTTACAAAAGGATCTACTCCCTTTTTTATGTACAGTATACAATTCTGTTCCTAAATAACGGCCTGGTTTTTGAAGTTTCCGTAAGATGGTTTTATTTATCAAAATATAGACCTTTCTTTGTAAATACTTATCAAAAATCCGAAAGCAATAAAATATGTGATAAGTGACGAACCTCCATAACTTATAAGAGGTAATGGTAATCCTGTTATTGGGCAAATACCCATTGTCATACCTATGTTAATAAATATCTGTATAACCAGCATTGCAGTTATTCCTGCAGCTAAAAGTTTAGCTTCAGGGTCAGTTGTTTTCTGTATTACAGAAATCGAGAGTTTTATAATTATAAAAAATAACAATAATAATGAAAATGCAGCAAGGAATCCTCCTTCTTCTCCAATAACACAAAATATAAAGTCAGTGTGGTGTTCCGGTACAAAGTTTAATCTATTTTGGGTCCCACAGAAGATTCCTTTACCCCAGAATTGTCCAGAACCGACCGCGATTTTTGATTGAATTGCCGTATAACCTGAACCGAGTGGATCTGCATTAATATTTATAAATGTTAGTAAACGTGTTTTTTGATAATCTTTTAATAAATTCCAAATAATTGGCATTGATAAAATACCAAGGATAATTGAAATTAATATATACCTAATCTTGGCACCCCAAATAAAAAGCATACAATAAAGTATAGGTAAAAATATTAGCGCTGTACCTAAATCAGGTTGTTTAACAATCAATAGCAATGGAATAAATGTTATTAAAAATGAAACAATAAACCTCTTTTTCTGAAGTAAATTTTTCTTTCTACTCCCTAAATAATGTGAGATTGTCAATATAACAGCAATTTTTGCAAACTCTGATGGCTGGAGAGCGAAACCACCTATTGGGATCCAACGTTGAGCACCAAATTTCTCTTTTCCAATAAAATATACTGCAATCAAAAGTACTAATGAGCAAATATAAATGAGATATGATATATTAAGAAAAGGACGATAACCTATGAATGTCACAGAAAATAAAAAAAATATTCCTACAATAAGCCAGACAGTTTGTTTTATTAAAAATGCATTTTGACCTCCAAGATGGTATGATGCAGCATATATGAAAAGTATGCCGATTAATGCTACTGAAATGACAACAATAAACAATGACCAATAAAAGTTTTTAAATTTTGTTTTTATATATTGCGAAATCATAAATTACCTTTTTCATAAAGAGAGTGCCATATTGTTGCAGACTCATTTGCTATTTGTGCGGCTTTTCCACCCCCGACGCCACCATGCTCAACAACAATAACCATTGCAATTTTTGGGTCTTTATATGGGAAAAAACCAGCAAACCATGAATGGGGTTCTCCATGTGTTTCTGCCGTTCCGGTTTTACCGGCTATTTTAAAAAAATCAACTTTAGCAATATGGCCTGTACCACGTTTTGTATTAACAGCTTTCAGCATGCCATTTTTAATAAATCTAATATTTTCTTTTCGTATGGAAAAATCTTTTAATTTATGTTTCACTCCTTTAATAATTGTAGGTTCTATAATCTTACCGTCATTTGCGATTATAGCTATGAGACGTAATACTTGAAGCGGCGTTATCGATATAAATCCCTGCCCTATTGCATAATGAAGAGTTTCACCCTGATACCAAGATTCTT
>CAZLCT010000176.1:0-2726 GCA_964558015.1 uncultured bacterium
TATACTTTGTAAAAAAATATAAACTCAGACTACGGCATTCAAACCATAGCGTGAAGGAACATTCCTTCATATATTATCTTTACATTAATAATCCCATATCGACTCATTAAAAATGATTTAAACTATATTATGGGATAAATGTGTTATTCTATATAAAACTTTAAATATGTCAATAAAAAATTTAACAAAAATTAATGCTAAATCATTCACCTTCAATGATTTCATGAGCAATATTGGAAGGCACCATATTATAACTATGGGGTTCCATTGTATACGTCGCTCTTCCCTGTGACAGTGAACGAACAGCAGTTGCATATCCAAACATTTCAGCTAGAGGAACAAGCCCTTTTACTACCTTTAAATGTCCTCTGTCCAACATCATTTCAATTTTACAACGCCGAGCACTTAAGTCACCGATTACATCTCCCATATATTCTTCAGGAACAATAACTTCGACTGCCATTATGGGTTCAAGTAATATCGGCATAGCCTGTTTTATACCATCTTTAAATCCTATAGAAGCTGCCATTTTAAAAGCAAGCTCTGAAGAATCGACCTCATGATATGAACCATCATAAACAGTGACTTTAACATCAACAACAGGATATCCGGATAACACACCATTTTGACATGCTTCCCTACTACCTGCTTCAACGGCAGGTATATATTCTCTGGGTATTACCCCACCTTTGATATCATTAACAAATTCAAATCCTTTTCCTCTCTCAAGAGGTTCAATTATCAGGCAACAATGCCCGTATTGACCGCGACCTCCTGTCTGACGTATAAATTTACCTTCAACCTCAACCTGTTTAGTTATAGTCTCTTTATATGCAACCTGTGGTTTTCCGGTATTTGCATTAACTTTAAACTCTCTTAGCATCCGGTCTTTAATAATTTCAAGATGTAATTCTCCCATTCCGGAAATTATTGTCTGACCTGTATCTTCCTGTGTTTTAACTCTAAACGTCGGATCCTCTTCAGCAAGCCGCTGTAATGCATTGCCGAGTTTGTCTCGATCAGCTTTTGTTTTGGGTTCTATTGCCATTGCAATAACCGGCTCAGGAAATTCCATTGACTCCAAAACAATCTGCTGGTCTGCATCAGATAACGTATCACCAGTTTTAACATTTTTAAGACCAATTACAGCAACTATATCACCGGCAGATACACTATCAATTTCTTCTCTCTTGTTTGCATGCATAAGAAGAAGTCTGCCTACCCTTTCTCTCTTTCCATTGGTCGCATTAAATACATAACTTCCACTCTTAATAGAACCGGAATATACCCGAATAAATGTTAATTTACCCACATGAGGATCGGTCGCAAGCTTAAATACCAACGCGCTAAACGGTTCATCGCCTCGCGGATGCCGTTCGATTTTATCTCCCTGAGGATCAACTCCTTGAATAGCTGGAATATCTTTAGGCGATGGTAGATAATCAATTACTGCATCTAATAAAAGCTGTATTCCCTTATTTTTGAATGCTGAACCGCAAAAGATAGGAATAATTTTATTTGCAATAGTAGCTTCACGAGTTGCTCGCTTTAACTCTGCATTAGTAGGCACCTCAGCTTCAATAAATTTATGCATCAGATAATCATTATGCTCTGATAAAGTCTCAACTAATACCTCACGCCTTTTTTCCGCCTCATCTAAATATTCTTCTGGAATATCTTTAACTTCATATTGAGCCCCTAAGGACTCATCCAAGAAAAGGTAAAGTTTCATTTCAATTAAATCAATGACACCTTTAAATTCCTCTTCTCTTCCATATGGCATCTGCATGGGAACAGTTACCGCATTCAATCTTTTCCTCATCTGAGAAACAACAGATTCAAAACATGCTCCGATACGATCCATCTTATTAATAAATGCTATACGAGGCACCTTATACCGGTCAGCCTGACGCCATACAGTCTCAGACTGCGGTTCAACTCCCCCGACTGCACAAAAAAGCACAATTCCTCCGTCTAAAACACGTAAAGAGCGTTCAACTTCCATTGTAAAATCTACATGACCTGGAGTATCAATAATATTTATACGATGATCACGCCAAAAACAGGTTGTTGCAGCAGAAGTAATAGTAATACCTCTTTCCTGCTCTTGCTCCATCCAATCCATGATTGCTGTACCATCATGGACTTCTCCCAGCTTATGTGTTTTTCCGGTATAAAAAAGTATACGCTCAGTTGTAGTCGTCTTTCCCGCATCAATATGAGCTGTAATACCAATATTTCTAATCCTCTCTAACATAATATATCAAAGAACCTCCCTATCTATTACCACCTATAATGACTAAATGCTCTGTTTGATTCAGCCATTTTATGGACATCTTCGCGTTTCTTTATAGTTGAACCAGTTTTATTGTATGCATCGATAATTTCAGCAGCGAGTTTTTCCTGCATAGGCTTACCCTTTCTCCCCCTGGCAAAATCTCTCATCCACCGAAGCCCCAACGTATTACCGCGGTCAGGCTTAACCTCAACAGGGACTTGATATGTAGCCCCACCTATCCTTCTTGATTTGGTTTCGAGTAAAGGGCGCGTATTATCAACCGCTTGTTTAAAAACCTCTAGGGGGTTTTTATTAACCCTCTTTTTAATAATATCAAACGTTTCGTAAACAATTCCTTCTGCGACTGACTTATTGCCTTTAATTAAAATAATATTAATAAATTTAGAAACTAATAGGTTTTTATATTTAGGATCCGGTAAAATTTTTC
>CAZLCT010000177.1:0-2708 GCA_964558015.1 uncultured bacterium
ATGCAGTTATTAATGTCTTTATTTGATGAAGATTTGACGAAAAAGCAAAGTGAAGATATTAGCCGGTTTATATCATTTTTTGGTCCTTATCTTGAGAGTGCTGATAATCAAATGCCATTTAATTATCAGCAATTGAAGGATAAATTATTTGTGCCAAATAAAAAGGCTAAGGGGGATGAAAAACCCACGTATGATATTAATCGGAATGTTTACGACTTAATCAGGGAGCGGGGAGGTATTTTAAAAGAGGTTTTAGATGCGATTGATAAGAAGCGTGATACTATTACTTTAGGTGATATCAAGGCACTCGAGCGGCAATATAATCTACCTCGTTCCATTATTTTAGGGCTTATAAATTACGATAAAAAATTTACAGATGAAATTTCTGCTTTGGAAGATGAGCTAAAGAGTTTCGGCGACGATTATTTTGATGGTTTTATAAAGGAGGAACTTTCTAGAGCTAATCTTGAGCATATGAGTTTTAAGGAGTTTTCTTCATATTTTGAATTAAAGAATAGAGAAAAACGAGAGACAAAACTTAAACGTAAACGTGTTGAGATGAGGAATGACATATTTATGAGAGCCATTGAAGAGTTACTTGAGCGTGATACTGACCAGATAAGATGGCAGAAACTAGCACCTTTAATACGGAGTATTAAAACGGCACGCGGCTTAAGCCGCAATGATAAAGCAGCTGGAAGACAATTTTGTGAGCTGTTTCAGGATTTTGAGAATAATGAGAGAATGATACGATTTGTACTTGAGCTTGCTAACCCAGATTCCGAATTCGTGTTTGATGAAACAAGTATCGCATGGCTTAATGAATATTTTATTCGCCACGATGAACTAACTCCTCAGCAAGTATTAATGCTTGTCAAAATGCGTACAAGTTTAATAAAAAATAAACAAGGGCAAGATTTCAACCCGTCATTGATAAAGGAACTAAAGGAGAAAAAGGAATTAACGGATGAAGAGAAGAAAGTTTTGTCGCAAGAGCAAGCAAGAGAATTAAATGTGAATGAGTTTTATAAGCAGTTGAATTTAAATGACTTATGGACTGAGATATTTAAATTCACAAGCTCTGAAGCTGAGCGGGCTGAGGCGAGAAAATTGGTGCCGTATCTTTTAGAGTCATTCGGTCGTACTGTTCCTAAGGATTTTCAACTCTCGGCAATTTTGGGAAAAACTCCTCTGCTTGATGTAAATTTTATATCTGAGATGAACCAACAGCTCAGATTGCCTGATAATCTTATTATGGAATTGTATGCATTAGTCGGTCTTTTATCAAATAAAGAGGAAAAGGGAAAGGGAAAGGAATTTGAAAATATTAATGGTCTTAAATCTTGGTTGCAAATGCGCTTACAAGCTTTGCCCGAAAATAGGCAAAAAAATTTAGAGCCTCGATTAAATAAATTTATGCAAGCACTTAATCTACTGAAAGACAAGGGTGCAAATTACAGGAAGTTTAAACAACCTCAAGACCTCACTTTTCTGCTTAAGGCACGTGGATTTGAAAATTTAGTGAATGAGGTTAATAAAGTAAAGGCTAAGGGATTAAATAATATAACTTTTAGGGATATTAAAGAGCTTATGAATCAGATTAATTATGTAGGTGATATTAATAAATTTTATCCGGACGTTCTTTTTCTCATTTTTAAAATAATTAATCCTTACATTGTTTTAAGCGATGATGATCTTAAGAAAATTCATGCAGTAGTAATGAAAGGGGATGAAAGTATAAGCTGTGTAGACTTTATTGCCAATGTCCTAAAACAAAGGGCTCTATTTGTTTTAAGCGATGATGATCTTAAGGAAATTCATGCAGCAGTAATGGAAGGGGATGATATTGCGAAAGTCCTAAAACAAAGGACTCTCTCTTTTCAAAATGCTCCCGAATTATTTATCTCAGAGGGAAATGCTGAACGAAATATAAAAAATGAAATATCAAGTGCGGTTATTGCAAATCTGGAACTTGCCGGTGAGCTATTGGGAGGGATTGTAACAGATGATGTAAGACTAAGTTTGGCAAAGGCTTATAAGGCTAGGCAAAAATGGGGGGATACGGCTAAAAAGAAACTACAAGCTTCTGCACCATACAACAAGCAGTTTGATGAAATTATGAAAAGTAATAAGGGTGATGAACATCAGCAGTTACAAAAGTTGATAAATAAAATTCAAAATGATTCTTTTCTTACTGAACGGGAAAAGCTTGAATTGATTGATAAGATACTCATAGTTTCAGCTGAGACATTAAAAGATTATGATAAAGATTTCTTTAACAGAATAAAATCAGGAACTCCTGTTTCTGATTCTATGATTAATGAATTTGACGAAGTAGAAAAATTGCTTGCCGAAAAACCCCAGGCGCTTAATTATGTGCTTGATGTTGATATATTGGATGCAGTGTTTGAAAATAATCCGGATTATGCTCATGGATTAGTTCAGGGACTCATTTCTTATATAGAGTCATTAATAAAACCTAACGTTAACATAAAACTTATACTGGTATCGGGAAGTGAAAAGGAGCCAAAAACTTTAAATGAAATTAGAGAAAGATTTCCTCTGCTTTGTTCAAAAGATTTTGTATCGATTATAGAAAAGGATACTATTTCGTTTAATAGAGCCGATTATGAAAAAATCAATATGAGAGTGATTACTGATGATAAGAATAAGTTTGATTTCCTAAAGCAAATTTATCCTAGTAACTG
>CAZLCT010000178.1:0-2678 GCA_964558015.1 uncultured bacterium
TAGCAATATCCCAAAACCTGACGCGTTTCATATCCATGACGTATCCGGTCAAAATAAGTTCTATCCCAGTGGTTTTTGTCTCGACCGCTTTTAAAACATAAAAATCTATTGGTCTATCCGTACTTAATATAACTCTTGATGTAGTAAATAACACATCTTCAACTTTATCCATAGCTTCAGGATGAAATCTAAAAAGTTCCTCTATGGATGCACTTTCAGAGGAAAATGAATCAAGATTAGCAGAAAACAATTTATCAAGTGGAAGATAAACTCCAAGTGTTTTACCAACAATTTTTATCTGTACGGATGTTATATTGTAATCTTTTTTTAAAATCCGTTTTATGGAATCTTCCAAAGTATCGGCATGATATGTAGGTCTGCATGAGACTAGAATAAGTGAGGTAAGAAAAATAAAAAATACAATACTTAAAGAAAATTTAGAAACAATCCAATGAATAAATCGACTCATTCGTTCTATTATAATTCACCTTTTTAGTTTGCAGAATCTTCTTTGTTATCAAAGGGAGGATTAGGTTTAACCTGATCTTTTTCATTCTCGGAATTCTCATTTTCATTTTTTTTGGCTCTTGGATTCTCTATACCATATTCTGCAAATATTTCTTCAATTTCATCATACTCAAGCTCTTTACGTTTTACAAGTTCTTGGGCAAATCGGTCCAAAAGATCCCTCCTGCTTGTTAATAAATCCTCAACATCTTTATAACAGTCCTGCAAAATTTTATTTGTCTCTTCATTTAAACGATTTTTAAGGGTCTCCGAAAGATTTTCCTGAGGAATAACAGTAAAATCTCCGACCATACCAGATAATCCCATACCAACTGACCAAACCATTGTATGGGCAATATGCATAGCCCCTTTGAAATCCATAGCAACCCCTGTAGTCGTTACGCCATATTTAAGCTTTTCAGAAACATATCCAGCTAGTGATACTTTAATATCAGTAAGAATTTTATTACGATCCTGGCTAAAATATTCCTCACGAGGTTGATGATGAACCACTCCCAAGGACGATTTTCTAGGAATAATTGAAGCTTTAAATACATCATCAGTCGGATGCAACATATATAAAACAATCAAATGTCCCGCTTCATGATAAGCAGTCATCTCTTGTTCTTGTTCACTCATTTTCTTCTTAACCTTAACACCAAGTTCAACGCGTTCAATTGCTTCTGATATTTCCTTATAACTGACTGCTTCTTTTTTATTGCGAGTGGCAATTAATGCTGCCTCCTTAATAATAGATTCAATTTCTGCAGGAGATTTGCCAACCGCTTTTTTTGCCAATACATTGGAGTTTATACTTGCCTCATGTTTAACCTTGCTTAAATAATAATCAAAAAGTTTTTCTCTCCCCTCCAAGCCGGGTTTTGTAATATATACTTTACGATCAAAACGCCCGGGTCTTAGGAGTGCAGGGTCTAGAGTTTCCTCCGCAGCATTGGTAGCACCAATAACAATGATATCATCATGAGTACTTGCAACACCATCCATCTCAGTAAGCAGCTGGTTTTGCGTTGTATTCGATTCATTCCCACCAAATTGATTAAACACACGACGATGCCCCATTGCATCAAGTTCATCAATAAAAATAATACATCCTCCAAAACCATATGCTAAAGATCGAGCTTGCTTAAAAAGCTTCCGAACACGCGATGAACCGACCCCCACAAAAATTTCATTAAATTCACTGGCCGCCATAGAAATAAAAGGTAGCCCGGCTTCGGTTGCAATTGCCTTGGCAAGATATGTCTTCCCGCACCCCGGAGGACCAACCATCAATATACCTTTTATAATCTTTCCTCCTATTCTCTTAAGTTTGGAATGATCTTTAATTAGCTGAACTACTTCCCATGCTTCCTCTTTAGCTTCATCTATTCCTACAACGTCGGTAAAACGAACGTTAACGTCTTTTCCCTTAATTTTCTTTTTATCCATCTTTGCAATCCCGCCTCGTAACACAACTTGATACATATATACAAAAACCAAAGCATGAACCATTCCGATTAAAATACTTATAGGAAGTTGCGCAATGGTTATATTACGATAAAAAGACTCCAGAGACATCAAAGCCCATATAGACAAAATAATTAATGCAGTTACGCCTATGATGATTAAAATTTTACCCTTATGGTTCATAAAATGCATTTTTATAAGACGTCCATAATTCATTAAAATCTCCTTTATTTAAACACTTAGGTGTTAAATTATCTCATTTAGACAGTAATTACCTCTTATTTGCATTATAACTATACCTTCAAGACACTTTAATGTCAAGGTATGTTAATTTATTTATAAGTTAATATTAAATAATAACTTAGATTGTAAAATTATAAAAAATATTAGCTATTATTTTATATATCCATTATCGTCATTTATATTATAAAACTTAAGTATGCAACAGTTTCTAAATATTTAACTTATGTAAAATTCTAGCATACTCGAAAAAATCTATACTTTATCTTTTACTAAATTAAAATTATATCCTTTATAAAAATTTGTTAAACCTTTAAAAATTGCATCGTCATGCCCAGAAACTGTTGTACACTCAGGCAATGAATTCAAAAACATAATACCATAATTTTTATGTATTACACGAGAATCAAAAATAGTAATTATTTAGCCGATTGAGTAAAAAAGTTAATAAAATTGTATTTGTT
>CAZLCT010000179.1:0-2002 GCA_964558015.1 uncultured bacterium
CGGGGGGATGTAATACTCGTGCAAATGGTAAAATTTTGAAGATAAGGGTTGTATTTTAGATTTAGACATCCCCCTTTAATCCCCCTTCAAAGGTAATGGCACTAACTTAAGTTGTAAAAAAGGGGAAAAAGTAGTATATTCATTTTATGAAAATGAATAGATCACTCGGTTTAAGTACCGAAATACAAAAGCAGTTAAAAGATAATAGATTGGGTATGTTAAATTCGGTATATCCTACAGAATTTGATTATAAAGAACCCGACAAAAGTAGAAAAAGAGTATTTACGCCTTTTAACACGTTACAAACTATGGTAGTTACGGCTACGATGCAGGACAAGACATTAAAGAATTCTGTTAACATACATTACATATCGCACCAAAAGGAGCGTGAATTAGAAGAGAAACATCTAAAGGAGCAAATAAGAAAAGAAAAAGAAGAGGCCAGACTCAGGTCTCGTAAACGCGGAAGGCCAAAGCGCTATAAAGCTCAACTGCCAAAGAGCAAGCAAGAAGATCTTTCCCTAAATACAGCTGCCTACAGCAAGGCAAGAAAACGTGTGCCATTAGAATTGATCAATGAATTATTCAGAAAGAGTATTATAAATGATTCAAAGAACGATTATAGCCATTGGCACGGATACAGAGTATTTATAGGTGATGGTACCTATTTACAAATTCAAGACACTGTTGAATTGCGGGAAAAGTATGCGGTAAAACATAATGGCATAGAATCTGACGGCTACCCACAAGGACTTCTGGAAACCATCACAGAAAGAGGAACGGGTCAAATATTTTCATATGCCCTATCTAATAGACATATAGGAGAATTGGAGCTTTTTTATGAAATGATAGATGAGCTACCGGCAAAAAGTATTTTACTTGTTGATGATTTATATAATACCTACGAAACATTTGCAAAGCTGGAAAGTGAAAACAGAAAAATCGTTGTTCCTGGTAAAAGAGTTCGTAAATATAGTGTAGTAAAAAAGATAAATGAAGATGATGAGATTGTCGTAATAAAAAAGCCAAAAACCAGAGCTAAGTGGTTACCGGATAATGCTATTGATTTGCCTGAAGAAATAAAGTTAAGAAGGATTCAATGTGTAAGTCCGGAGGGCAAGCCGTATATTTTGTATACATCGATTTTAGATGAGAAAATAAAAAAAGACGAGATAGTTAACTTATATTTTACAAGGTGGGATATAGAAGTGTCCATAAGGGAGGTTAAAACAATTATGGACATAAATATATTACGATCTAAGTCGGAGTTGATGATACAAAAGGAGCTTGCCGTATCATTAGCGGCTTACAATTTGATAAGAAAGCTTATTTATAATGGCATAAAGGATATGCCTTTTTCCCCCAAAGAAGATTTCTTTCAAGAATTGTATACGCTCAATAAGAATATTCTTGTTGACAAAAAAGGGAGAGTATATAATAAATGGTCAACAGGTCGAAAACGAATTAAATGAAATAATTCGAAAAGAGCTGCTACCGGTACGTCCGCCAGGCAGGAAGTACTCTCGTAGGACAAAGGTTGGAAAATATAGGAAATATAAATAAATGTTCCCTTATGTTAGTGACATTACCTTTGAAAGGGGATTAAGTGGGATGTCTAAATTTGCAATCCAACCATTATCCTCAAAATTTTGTCATTTGTATGCGCATTACATCTCCCCGTCTTCATTTTCGTCAGGTTAAGGATTTAAATCTTTGAAATGGAATTACGTTGATTCTATAACCCATTCCTTCCGATAAAAAACATCGGAATGTACCACCCGCTTCCCTTTCCCTAACAAAATAGGGAAAGGGGTGAAAAACACATATAAAAAATAGGAAAATATGGTTAATGTAAAAATTATTCTCTCCCTTCCCTTCGAAAGGGAAGGGTCGGGGATGGGTTAAAACAAATAACATTACTCGAATATTATGTATAACTCTTTGTAAAATAATGTGTTACATTAATCACCCTTCAAATAGGATGTCGCAGATTCCAAAATAA
>CAZLCT010000179.1:2012-2639 GCA_964558015.1 uncultured bacterium
GGCGGCTATGGGATTAAGGGGAGGCTTAATCTGCAATCCAGTCATTATCTTCAAAATTTTTCCATTTGCACGCACATTACATCCCCCCGGCCTCTTCAAACAGGTTGTCGTAGATTCCAAAATACGGCACTAAAGTGCCTAAAAAAAGTATAAACTCGTTTTCTCTGTCCCGAATGGTCGGGACAGGGTTATTCATTACTTTTTTTTAAGTAATCCAACCTCCAAAAAGCAAGAGCTGCATAAATTATACTTAGTAGTAAAAGATTAAAAAGCTGCGGCATAATATGCTGCCAGCTTCCGCCCATCGAGGTCAATTTAATAAAAGCCTTAAAAAATGAAGTTGTGGGTAAAGTCCAGGATATCCACTGCATAAAAAAGGGCATAGATGAAACAGGCCAGGAATATCCGGAAACGAGGAAGAAAGGATAGGTTGAAAAAGCAAGAATTTCCATATAACGTTTTTGATCTTTAACAAAACTTCCGATAAGAACAGCAAGGGAAATAATGCTTATCAGAAACAAGATGCTCATTAGGGCAATAGCGGAAATACTTCCTTTAATAGGCAAATCAAACCAGGGAAAGATAACGCTCAAAAAGAAAATAAAATAGGCAATATAAAGTGCAAAA
>CAZLCT010000180.1:0-2637 GCA_964558015.1 uncultured bacterium
CGTGCTCAGCTTCCTGCTTCAGAATCTCTTTAGCTTCGGGCACAACACTCGAGACATTTGCATAATTAATCTGAGCTTTTTCCTCCCCGCTCTCGAGCAGCTTCACTCCGAATGAGACACCGAAAATCATTGAAAGTATTATATAAAACCAGCGTTTAAAATTATTCGGCTTTATTTTCTCACCCGTATATTTATGCCAGATATGATAATGGCGCAGTTCCTCCTCAGAAATTTTCTTTATAATTAAACGATTATGTTCACCTCTCACCAGGCGGGAAAGTGCCTTATAAATAAAATACTCGGTTACTTCATTCCTCTGAAATCCCAAAATTATCTTTTTAGTCCCCTCATCTAATGAATTCATATAATCCTTCCCCTATCCGAATGCCACATCCAGTATCATCATAATCAAAAAACCTGTTATTGTACCCCCCGTGGCTATATCCGTATTATTATTGCGCTGTGATTCAGGAATAACCTCTTCAACCACCACAAATATCATGGCACCTGCAGCAAAAGCCAGTGCATAAGGCAGTATGGGTTTGGCTAAAATCACAGCCCCCGCTCCGATTACTGCTGAGACAGGTTCAACTAATGCAGAAAGCTGCCCGTACCAGAAACTTTTAATACGGGACATCCCCTCACGCCTCAGGGGCACAGATACAGCAAAACCTTCGGGAAAATTCTGAATCCCTATGCCTATAGCCAGGGCAACAGCTGCCGGTAAAGTGGCGGAAGGAAATCCAGCGGCCACAGCACCGAAAGCAACACCGATTGCGAGTCCCTCGGGAATGTTATGTAATGTTATTGCAAGAACAAGCAAAGTACTGCGCTGCCATGAAGTTTTTATTCCCTCTGCCTCTTCCCGGGGAAATCCAATATGAAGATGCGGCAGTATTTTATCAATTACCCTCAAGAAAACACACCCCAGTAAAAAACCCGCACCTGCCGGAAACCAGGGTGCAATGGGATTATCCCCTGACATTTCAATAGAAGGGGCTAATAAAGACCAGAAACTTGCGGCAATCATGACGCCGCCCGCAAAACCCAGCATGGAATCAAGCACCTTCTGGCTGAATTTTTTCGTTGTGAATACTGCAGCAGCTCCGGCTGCGGTCACTGACCACGTAAAAATACCGGCTATAAAAGCCTGTGTTACAGGATGAAATCTTTGGAAAAAATCTACCATATCAAAAACTTTCTTTGAATTATTCTAAGCATTTAATCATTTTATAAGTTACTTATTCGGCCATAATATGCCTTAAATCTCTCCAGAATGTCCGAATAGTTTACTCCTTTCTTTATAATTAGGCAAGATTCTCTTTTTATGAAAATTCCTATATATTTATTCCGAATATAGACAAAAGGACCGCCCTAAAAAAGCTTTTGGGCGGTCCTTTTTTAACCTTATTTCAGAAACTTAGAAACAAACGGGGAAGTATCGCCGCGTCTTAAAAAATGACCTGATGGGCCTTCACCTAAAAACTCAGAAAACCACGATTCATGCTCAATCTCCTCGTTTAGTATTGCGAGAGCCAGATCATAAGTTCTATGATCTTTACCTGCCGTCATGTTACAGATTTCGGTATATCCTCTGACCGCGCATCTTTCTGCATTTACAAGTACTTTTAGTATTGCCTCCACATCCGTGGGATCCTTAGGCAAATCAGCGGGCGGACAGGCTGACATATCATGAAACTCCTTCATGCATCCGGGTAACTTGCCGCCAAGCTCATAAATGCGAGGCATCAATGCTTCAAAATGATTACGATCCTCAATCCTTGCGGTCTCGGCAATCTCTTTAATTCCTTCTCCCTTTAGCCCTATCAAATTCGCGCGAAGAATTGTGTAGTAATAATATGTAGTAAGTTCAGCAGAAGCATTCTTTACTAACAAACTTAGAAGCTTATCAACATCAACTCCCGATTTTTTAACCATCTCAATTGCTACTTTTGCCATCTTAAACCTCCTTTTAAATATTTTTTTCCTTTAAAAACGTTAATAAAAAAATTTTATTGATTTATAAGCGTTTAAACCTCCTTTCATATTCATTACTAAATAGTAATCATTACTATTAATGGAGCAAAAAAATTTACTTTCCCCTACTGCACTTTTTACATATACCCTCAAGAACAACTCTTTTATTCAGCACCTTAAACTGTTTCTGAATCTCTTTAGGGACAGCAATAGAGTCATAAGAGGAGCTGGAAAAATCTATTATTGTATGACATTTGATGCAGCGAAAATGGTGGTGACTGTAAATGTTGGGGTCAAATCTTTTTTTCTCACCATACCCTTCTACAAGATTGATTACTCCGATTTTATAAAATGACGATAAAGTTCTGTATACCGTATCAAAAGAAATATTGGGAAAAGTTTTTCTCACGCGTTTATACACGTCATCCGATGAAGGATGGTCCTTTGCTTTAAGCACCTCTTCATAAATAGCAATACGCTGTGGAGTAATTTTTAATCCCTCCTGGGCGCATTTCTTTCTGAACAGCTGCGTTGTCGGTGTAAGGTTAGATTTTATCATGTAATTACTATATAGTAATCATTCTTATTTGTCAATAAGTATCTTTAATGGTAATTATTTAGCCGATTGAGTAAAAAAGTTAATAAAATTGTATTTGTTGC
>CAZLCT010000181.1:0-2576 GCA_964558015.1 uncultured bacterium
TCTCAAGATATATTACATAAACAGCTTCTCTACTATTTAATCCAATAACATCTATATTGTTTGTATTAATACCTAAATCAATATCACTCCATTTATAATTAGTTTGGGCTTCTGGTATTAAACCATAATCTTTTATAATTGGGTAAGAAATATCTACTTTACAAAATAAAAAAACCATACCTCCAATGTTAAAATCAAGATATTTATTTCTTATTTTATCTGTAATATTGTATGGATTTTTCCCATCAATAAGAGCTCTTAACAGGCGATGTCTTACAATCCTGTCATTCTTTTTTTCTCTTTCAAGTTCTAACTTCAATTTTTCCAATTCAGCTATAAGGTTTTTTTTATTTAATTCGTGCTTCACAAAATAGTTGAAAACTCCAATTCTAATTGCTCTTTTTGCATATTGAAAATCCTTATATGAAGTTAGTATTATAACTTTTACAGGTATATCCAATGAAAGTATTTTCTCACTTAGTTCCAACCCACTCATGACTGGCATCATAATATCTATAAAAACTATCTGTGGTCTTAACTTACTAAATGAATCAAGTGCCTTTTGAGGATTGGTCTCTTTAGCAACAATTTTATATCCGGTTTCTTCCCAATCAATTAATTTTTCCAGGTTATTCAGAGCCATAACTTCATCATCAACAAGCATTACTTTTAAAAGCTGCTGCATTCTTTATTCCTCTTAAAATTCGCACATAAAAAATTAGAACATCAATACTATCAGGTTCAATATTAAACCACAGCAAATAATGATGAAGGTAAAGATACCAACTATACTCAAAGTAACATTTCAGCTGTGATAATTTTATAAAAATAGCCGCTTGCTTGCAAATCCCGGGTTACATCTAATTTGGTAATTAATACACGTTGAATTGTTTTATTCGGGAATTTCAACATCATATAGTTTACTTTTTTCTCGACTTCCGGAATAATATCCTTTCCTGTAGGACTATACGAATATTTCATTTCACATATAGTAATAACATTATCAGCACGCATGAACACCATATCTATCTGCACTTTCTCTTTTGAACTCTTTCTTAAATCAAAATACGAACCGTAGGTATAATCAATTCCCATAAAACCAAGTATTTCCGCAATTTTCCCTGCATGCCTCTGGCACAGGTATTCAAATGCTTTACCACGCCAGTTAAAAAAAGTTCCTGTCTGGCGTAAATTTGCAAATCGATCTGCTGCACCTATATTTTGTCTGATTTTTTTCCTAACCGGTTTTATTAATGCAAAATAGAAACGAAGATACGGATCATATAAAGTGTATAATATTTTTTTGGTATTATCTGTTGCATCAGGAGGTATTATTTTATCAATAAAGCCGGCCTGCTCCAGGTCAAACAGTAAATCTGATAGCCCCCCACCATTTGTTATCCCAATTCTTTTTGCAATTTCCATCCTGGATAAACCGTAAGTGGCAGCTGATAAAACTTCAAGAATAAGTCGATAGTGAGGATTCTTACCAAAATGGCTTATAAAGATTTTATCGAATTCCTCAAGAAAAAATCCCTGCTCAGAAAATGCCTGCTCTTTAATAGCAATCTCAACGGACGGTGAACGGGAAAGCAACTCCAAATAAAGAGGAACCCCTCCAACATACATATAAGCCTCAAATAATTCGTCAATACCTTTGCCTTGCAAAAAGAGTGCAGCATCTGCAAGTTGAAAATCACGTAGATTTATAGTCAAAGAAGCTCTACCATAAAGTGCCTTAGAGTAAACAACCTTCTTCACCATAAACGATGCAACAGAACCGCATAATATTAAGGTTGTATTTCCCACATTTGAAAGATACTGATCCCACATCATCTTAAGTTCACTGACAATATCTTTACGGTAATTGGCCATCCATTGAAATTCATCAAAAACAATATGGTGAGGATCCTCTTTTAGAAAATGATAAAGATGGTTAAAGACTTCGCTCCATGTAGAACACCTTGGATACTTTTTCTTTGTCTGTAGAAAAAGCTGCATCATAAAATTTTTAATTTGAACAGATTTGGATTGATCCTCAAGTCCCTCAAAAAACAATGCTTTGTGTCCTATAAAAGCCTGATTTATTAGAGAACTCTTTCCGACTCTTCTCCTACCATAAACAACTCCGATATTTGTACGATCATCAGAAATCAACTCTGCTAGTTTGGACAACTCTCTTTTACGACCAATAAACATATTATTCCTTCAAATAATTTATATAATCAATATAACCTATTTAAGTAAATTAATAAAGAATATTCCGCTCATTCTACGAAATTTTTGTTGAATAAGCGGATTTTTACTTGTTATTGATAAATTTTCCGCTCAAAAACACAAAAATCACCATAATAAGCGGTATTATACATACAGTTCAAAGAACACCATTCAATCGTAAAAATTGTCCACTTTACAGACTTACAAGAACCCCGAAAGCCACTATTACCTTTCTTTACAGATCAAATCCAATATACAAGGCAGGCTAACCAGCTTCTCTACACCACTCTTCGTAACCAGATAACCATCCTCAATCCTTATACCACCCCAGGGAGTGTTAAACATGGGAATATCAACTG
>CAZLCT010000182.1:0-2512 GCA_964558015.1 uncultured bacterium
ATTATAGGCGAATATCTGGCATAACTTCATAATGTAACAACGTCCCCCATTATTACCGCTCAATTTGAAAAATATCATGAAAAATTATAAGAATTGACCACACTCATTCCGGTTGACCCATTTCTATTTTCCAGGGTGACCCCCTTTCCTTCGCGGTTGATATTCATTCATCGCCTCAAGGAAAATAGTGCGGGTGCCGATATTAAGAAGGGACAAAGATGGGACTGGCAGCGAACAAACTTGTCCCGGTCGGTGTCGTCGTGAGGGATGTTCCGTCGCGGGCAAAAAACCAAAGGTAAAGGATTATATATCAAACCAGGGACCAATAAAAATGGTGGTGAATGTTCAGGTGCTCTGCTGTAGGCGCGCGCGCTATGCACGTTCGGAACGAACGTCCCCTCTCTGTCCCTAACTCCTCCAAACCCTACCTGCAGGAGTAAGTAAATGAGTAATGATGTACAGAAAGCCTATGATGAACGATACGTAAGGTGGGCTGCGGTATCACGAAACCAATTGTCTTTTTTGAACAATTTATTGTTAACATTAAGTATTGCATTTCTTACGCTAATTTTCAGAGATAAACATTTTTCTACATACTTTACTCTCAAAAATCCTGATTGTGATCTAACGCTGTTAGTTTTATCTCTCATTGCAATACTAATATCTATTGGTTTTGGATTCATAACTGCTTTGAATAGATTGTGGGATTTTCGCATCACTAGCAGAATCACTCTGATTCGAAAGAGAATGTACAAGCATTCGAATATTACTGAACTTGACGAAAGCTCTTCAGAAAAATATGGTTTCGTTCAGGTATTATCCATGTATTGGAAATTGTTGATGGAAATTTATCCAAATATTTCAATCGAACAATGCAAGGAGTTCTATAATATCTCTGATTACAAAAAAGGGGAAATTAGGGATAACTTTAAGGAATTAAGGACAATTAGTTATAATCTTGGTTTAAAAACGTGGAGTAACCTGAAAATTCAAATGTTGACATTTATGATAAGCGCAATCTTATTTGTGCTATCAATTATTTGGTAATGAAGACTCCTCGCCGCGAGCGGCGGAAAGACGCTTGGGGAACGTCTGGGGTCAAGTGTACTCTTGACTCATTAAAATAAGGTTAGGCGGGAGGTATTTAAAAATGCACTTTGAAGAGGCCGAAGACTATTTAATTGCACACAACGTTCACGTTGGTAACCGCACTGTTAACGTTGTCATTGAACGTCAAGCTTTGCCCCCGTACGCAAGCGAAACTGATCTCCTTGTCGAATGGGTGGAAAAATATGCCGTAGAGGCTGTAAGAAATGACGACATGGGAGATCAACGTTATCTTGATTTTTACCCAGACAACCAATGTGGGTGGATATACCGTGTTCTTCACAATAACGGTGACATTAGTATAAATAAGACTCCAGCCAATTAATAGCTGAGGAACAACATAATTACCTAACAATGGCGCTAAGGAAAAAACATGAACAAATCCATAGAAAGGGAAATCAAAGATCAATATGCCAAATTTTTCCGGACAGAGGATTGGTTAATATTCAAAAAAACAGCAGAATATTACCTCGAAAACGCATCAAAGATCTTGAGAGATGATATACAATTTAGTATTGAGCCACTTAAGTTATTGCGCAGAAATGTCCAGAAAAGACTTTATATAGGTATTGCCTGTGAACTGCTGTTGAAGGCTCTTTTCTTAAAGAATAGGTATTGCATAAATAGGGTAAAAAACAAGAGAGATCCAAATGGAAACTTCCCATACAGGATAAATGATATAAATATTGATGACTTCAAAGACGATGACACTCTTACATTTAATAAGTTAATGGAAAAGCTGTATAATATTGTTGACTTTAAGAAAGATAAGGATGTCATTGATAAAGGCTTAAGGATTGCCAAAGTATTTAGAAATAAAGAGGGACATGTTGTTGTTCTACATCATGACTTTGATCCGCAAAACTACAGAGACATAGAGGCAAGCTTGATTGCATTCTATAAGATAGCGTTTAATCAGTTCCTAAGGCTCAAATTCTCATTCGGAGACGGAGAGGAGGCAGTTTTTGAGATAACAAATGTTGATTAAACTGCAAAGAGGCTGAGTTAAACTAATGGCATAACGAAAGCGTATCCGTGATATATAAATTACGCACATTTAACTTATATAGCTATTTAGTGGCGGGCGGCTCAAAAATTCTTTTTTCAGCGTAATCATTATGTGTTAAGGCTCTAACAAAATGTCAAAAACCACTTACACCCCTCAAGGACGAATTATAGAGAACGAAAACCAAGGGAAGGCCTTTTCTGATCTCTATGTAATGTTTCACGAACTTATCTCTTCAAGGGAGCTTATCTGGCGATGGTTTTTGAGGGACTTCAAGGCGAGATATCGTCAAACAGTATTAGGAGTTTTATGGGCAATTTTAATGCCCATAATTACTGTGGGCATATTTGTAGGAATGAACCGTTCGGGGGTCTTTCAGGCAGGAGAAATGAAGGTGCC
>CAZLCT010000183.1:0-2472 GCA_964558015.1 uncultured bacterium
GGAGGTATTTTTTTGATCATATTAATCTCCTTTGTCTAATTATCGGCCATTTTGAGCCGCCGGTCAACTTAAGACCAGGGAAAAGGACAAGCTTGTTAAAAGGGAGAAAAGGTGGATAATTTAATGACTTTAGCCCTGACCGACCTTTCTCCTGGTCTTTCCTTGACCCGGCGTCGAGCAGGGCAAAACTAGACAAAAGGGCTACTTTGGTCTAATCTTGTGTATTCCTAAAAAAGGTAACCTTAATCTTGCCTTTGGTGTGGATGGTTCTTGAGGATATTAGTACGATATGATAGTTTTGTTATTCTATCAACAATTTCAATTATCGTCTTAGGTAGAACCTCTTTTACTGACTCACCATTATCAACACGCTCTTTAAGCCTGCTTGCCACATATCTATTTGCTAGAGGCTTCCCCACAGGACCAAGATTAGCTTTTGCCTCTCGAACTAACTCATCATAATTATCTAATTCTGTTTTTAAAGTTCTTTCTAAATTATATTCTAAAACACAATAATCATCTGCAATTTCTGTTTCTACGTCTTCAATTTTGTCTTTACTTTGACCGAGTAAGGTTAACAACTCTAATGTTTTCCTTGTTGCAGCATTATCGGTATTATCTTTATCACCGTCAAACCACAAAAATGTGGGAATTTTAAAGCCATTAAATATACGCAACAAACGATCCATCTGACCCTTGCCGTCTGCATGAACGATAGATATATTATTGCGGTCAAAGTTACAATCCAGGCAAGCCGCATAGATTGGCAATATATATAGTTCTGAAGGCCCTTCTACAATTATGACTTTATCAGCGAAGAAACCTTCATTTATCATGGGATTAAAAACATGAGAATATTGCTCACGGATACCTATTTCGGTAGCGTCAATTCCTTTTCTGGCTTTAATATCATCTTTTAATGAACTAATTGGAAGCTGCTTCGCATGGCTCTTATAACCGGTGTCATCCTTCTCTCTCCGAATAATACAAATCTCATCAAAGTAACTAATATCGACAAATAAACTGGATTGTGTGCTGTAAATAATTTGGTCATTACCGTTTGCTATATCTCGAAAAATTGACATTAAAGTTCGTTGAGATTGGGGATGCATATATAGCTCGGGCTCTTCGATAGCAAAAATTGTACTCCTTTGCGCTGCTCTCTCACCGGCCTTTTGTGAATGGGTCAATTCAGCATATGCTCTAAAAATTGAAAAAATCATCGATCTTTGTAAACCATGTCCTTTTGTTTCAATAGTGGTTCTTGTTCCATCGTCAGCATATATTTTGGCACCACCAAAAACTTCTTTTAACTGGGGCGTACTCATCTCTATCTCGATGTCGCAATCCATTATTTCACACATAAGATTAGTTAATCTAGACTCTATTTCTTTAATTTCATCAATCCTTTCTCCAGCATCGCCGCGGTTTAAAAGCTCTTCTACTTCTTTTAATTTTTTAGAGATAATATCCTTTTTTTCTTGTGATATTTTATCTAGAATTGAGTTAATAAGGCGGCCAAATGGGTTGGTTTTGCCAACTTTAGCTTCTTCCATTACATCCCTAACGGCCGGTATATGAACAAATTCTGGCAAGGCTCCTTTTAATACCCCTGGATAACCCCTAGGATTTTCCAGGGTCATTGAAACCATAGGAATTTTATCAAAATTTATTTCTACAAAATTTCTTGCAACCTCCTTCCAGTTTTTGACGGTAGGCTTTTGGGAACCAAGCCCTGATAAGAAATCCAATTCATTTAAAACTAAGGACTCTTTTTTGTCCCACCATTCATTTATTTTTTCGCCGGTAATCTTTTCTTCTTGAAGCCACTCTGGTTCTGGCATGCTTTTTATGGCTATATTATCAACAGTATATGAATCTTCCCCTGTACAAATAATTCTTCGCCCAACAGTTAATTTGTCTCCATCAAGCCAATAATTAAATTGTTCCTTTTCCCACTCGCTTAGATTACCAAAAGTAACAAATATCTCGATCGGGTTGTCAGTTTGGTGGCCATGAAAGCATTCTTTATCTATAAGCTTTGTTGAGCCATCAAAAAATAATTGAAGGGCTTTGAGAATATTAGATTTTCCGCTATTATTTCGTCCTACTAAAGCAAGAATATCTTTGGAGTAAAGAGATACATTGTGTAATGAGCGATAATTTTTGATGTCAATATTTTCTATCTTCATGGCGTTAATTTTCTACCTTTCTTATAAAAGTTTTGTTTGAATATCATTCATAATTATCCCAATCTAACCGGCTTCTTTAGAAAAGATATGTATTATCTTTTTATGATTTCCTTAAATTTAGCTTCAAATTCCTTTTTCTTTAACTTTTCATTATAAAAAGGCATTCCCACCAGCTTGTAATCCCTGTCTTGAAAAATTTTTTCTATTTTGCATTCAGCCTCAATCTCTTTTAGAAAGTTTTCTTTCCATTGGTCGTTAGCGATTAAATGTTCGCCCTTTG
>CAZLCT010000184.1:0-2453 GCA_964558015.1 uncultured bacterium
ATAATTTCCATTAGCAGCATGTAGTTTACGTATGGTGATGTATCAACTGATAATGATGAAATCTTCTCATCAAGAAGTAAAACAAATGATTCCAGAGATTTTTCTCCCCCCAGGTATTCATCCATCGAGTCTCGAACTTTGAGAAGGTCTTCTGAAAAATGTGCTTTAGCGAAACTATTTATTGAATCCTTTACCGAGCTGAAAATTTCATGTATTTCCTTGCTAAATCGCTGAACATAATAAAAGGTTTTAAAATTCTCCACAAAGAGGGCCTCATCTTCAACACCCCATATATCAAAGGGCTGAGTTGCAGTAATAACGGCATGCTCGGTACCAGTTAAGTATCCATTATGCATTAGATTCTCAGCTGCTGCGGAACGTGCTTCTTTAATAGGATAGTTGCGGAGCATTTGGGCTTTTATATCTCCTACAGCACCTTCTACACCAACAAGAACTGAACCGGGTGAGATTTGGGGTAAAACACTTTGAATTAGCTGCGAGATATTTTTCTGTACAGAAAAATTATCATGAGCGTCCTGAATAACAATAATTGACTTTTTTGCCTGATCATCTGAAGAAGCAAACCATCGTTCTGTAATAGAACCTAATTTCTTCGGGACTTTTAGCTTAGCTATATGTTCCGGAGCTGAATACACTATGGTATTGGTCGTAAAAATTACTGCAATAGCTACCGCTATTATGCGTAGTATTCTTGGTATGCGCATAGAAATACCCTTTCGTTTTGAATAAATAATAATTTTATTATCGAATTCGTGTACGGTGAGTTCAGCCATCCGCCTTTGGCGGATCTGAAACTTTGCGTTCCTACGGTTACCCGTAGGTTGCCCCGTTAGAGAATAAAATGAATTTTTCTCCAACGTGGTGTAATAAATACACCTTTATCGGAATGATTAATTGGTGTCAGACACCACTTTTAATTGGTGTCTGACACCAATTTTTAACTTGATTCTTTTTGAAAACTGAAGATGATAGCACGCCGTAATGCAGGATTTAACTTAGTTGCACTATCCTGACGGGAATCATCTCCCTTTTTATATATTACATGCACTACATCACTTACTAATTTGTACCGTCTTATCCTTCGTCTTTTCGTATATGTTGACATCTTATCCTCTTCTTTGTATTAATAATTCCCCGTTAGAGATAGGAAACGCTTCAATCTATTTTTTAAATACCGTTTCCCCATACCTGTTTTCAAATATCTTTCACGAGCCAAAGCATCATGTTTGTTTATACATACTTCATAATATATAATTTCAAAGGGTGTTCTCCCCTTCGTTGATCTTACCTTACCATCATTATGTTCGTTTAGGCGTTTCCGTAAATCATTTGTATAACCAACGTATAATTTGTTGTCATGTTTACTTCGCAATACATATGTGTAATTCATATAATCACCGTAATTTATACTTGGCTTACCCCGTTAGAAATAGGAAACGCTTTTTCAAATATTAATTAAGCGTTTCCGTTGATTTCTGCAATTAAACTTTAATCTGCACCTAAAGTTAATATCACATAATAAACTTAATACAATTTCATCATAATTTCTAACGGGGCTTACGCCGCTATCTTAACCGTCTGGTTATACATCTTATTTGCTTCCAAGATACGCTTGAATTCCCGGAACTCATCCGTATCTTCAAATACCTGCCACTGTGAAACAAAATTAAAGTTTGTCTCAGTTATGGGTCCTGCGAGCTCTTCATCACTTGTTCTTGTCAATATCTGCCGCCAAAGTTCTGCTGCCAAATCAACCACAGAAAGATTGCGCTTCTTTGATTTTACCCTCACCTTTTTCTTCCCGTCTTTTCCGAGGAACTCCTCATAATCAAACGAATCAAGTTCAGGTAGCTGCCCATTTGGATTTGCCAATGCGCAGAACACGCCAAGTTTTTCTCTTACATTCTCTGCAAGGGGCGTTAATTCACCATTCAGGTCTTTTGAAATCAAGGCAAATCTATTCTTGAGAAGCTCCTTTGGATCTTCGATTATGTCCTTAATAGCAAGCTCATCAGGTAAAACAGTACGAAAGTAATTTCCTCTAATCAGTTCTTCATAAAATCCTTTAGCAAATGTCTCCTCCTGAACCTGTCTTGCATAAATAATAAATGCATTCCCGATAAAGTCCTCTTCAGTAATCTCTTCATCGAGACCGCGCACTATGCGTTCTATCATATTAATATATTTTGAAATCTGCTCCTCAGTGTATTTATTGGAGAATACAATTACACGCGCCTTGGCATCCTCGTTTACGTCCTGAATCAGCTTATTAATACGGTAACACTGCGCAATAAATGCAAGGTTAGCCGAGCTAAGCCGAATACTGCGAGGCTCCCACTCACCCTCATGCCAGTGAGCCCCGTCATTTAAAATACTCTCAAAATCAATTCCAGTGTAGAATATACCCGACTCGCCAATATATGGGCTATCCT
>CAZLCT010000185.1:0-2439 GCA_964558015.1 uncultured bacterium
TTATTTAAATATAAATATTTCCGCTAAACCACATGAGAACAGCATTATGAAAATAATATCTCCCTTCCATGAAATCCTTTTTATTCAAGATGGCGGTTTGGTTTTGCGTCATATTGAGGTTGCGGGCCGTACCTGCTATAAATCTGAAGATAAGATTACGCATAATTCTTCCAAAAGCTTTGTAAAGGGTATTATCAAATCCGGGCATCACAGTGTAATAGAGCACGTCAACATAACGGTAAGATTTGTTTGTGACAGAGGTGTAAGCCATGAACTTGTGCGTCACAGGCTGGCTGCTTTCAGCCAGGAAAGCACAAGGTATGCAAACTATTCCAAAGAAAAGTTTCGTAGAGAACTTACCGTAATCAAACCTTTATTCTGGCCCAAAGAATCTGATGCATACGAACAATGGCTTGGCGCAATGAAAAATGCAGAAAGCTCATATTTGAACCTTCTTAAATCAGGTGTAAAAGCGGAAGAAGCCCGAAGCGTATTGCCCAACAGTTTAAAAACAGAAGTGGTTATGACCTGTAATCTAAGGGAGTGGCGCCATGTTTTACAACTTAGATGTTCAAAGGCTTCGCACCCTCAGATGCGGGAAATCATGCTTCCCCTTCTGGAGGAACTGCATGATAAAATTCCTGTTGTTTTTGATGATCTTTATGAAAAATTTATAAAAGTGGCGGAATAAAGATATAATGTTCAAAGTGCTTTCCTGTTAGAGGATTTATGTTTTTAATATAAGATAGACTATATACCCTAAGTAGCATGTAAACAGAATAAATCCGTCTTTTCTGGTAATCGTTAATGTTTTTCTCATCATCACAAAGGGTAAAAAACTGGTAAACATCATAACAACATAATCTATTATCAGACCGCTTTCAATAAAACCGCCCGGGATCGGAATGGGTCTTACGAGCGCGGCTGTTCCAATAACGCTCATAATATTAAATACATTGCTTCCCACCAGATTGCCGATACTTATATCCATCTGTTTTCTCATGGCAGCTACAACAGAAGTCGCAAGCTCCGGGAGTGACGTTCCAAGTGCTACTATGGTCAAACCTATGAATTTTTCATTTACACCCAACACATGCATAATTTTTACTGCAGAATCAACAACAAGTTTGGCTCCTGCGACTGCGCCGGCTATTCCTAATATTATAAAAACAATCTGTTTATATCTTGATGAAACGTGATTGACATCTTCAACTTTTAAGTTTAGGGAATCAGTATCAATGGCAGGATGTTTGTCTGTTTTTTTCAAAGAAATGTAGTAGTTAAAAAAAGTATAAAGTATTATTCCGCAAAAAAGCGTGGCTCCTTCAATTCTGCCGATATTTGAATCGAGTGAAAGCAGAAGAAGGTATAGGGATATGAATAACATAATCGGAATGTCACGTTTTATTACTGACTTATCACTTGTTATAGGCTGGAACAGAGCGGATATGCCAAGCACAAGTGCGATATTGCATATATTGCTTCCCACAACATTTCCAACTGCTATCATACTTTTATTTTGTATGGAAGAAACAACACTTACCACAAGTTCAGGTGCAGATGTGCCAAATGCCACAACTGTAAGACCAATAACTATGGGAGTAACCCCTAAACTTTTTGCAAGACTGGCTGATCCTTTTACAAGCCATTCCGCTCCATAATAGAGTAGTGAAAAACCGATCAAACACAATAATATGTTTAATTCCATATTCTATTTTCCATATTTTTTGAGTCTTATTCAATTATTTTACATCAATTATATCATGGATGCAAAATTTAGAGTTTCATATATCATAAACAATAATTTATTTGCCATTTTTTTAATTATAATAACTGAAAACAAAATATTAGTGTCCCTCTCGGGGATGGTGGAAACCCCTCGCCTTTAGGCGAAGAAAAGGTTATAATTGTCGCATTATGCGACTTTACAAACTTGGAGCACATACTAAGACGGATTTGAAAGTTCACCTGATATGGATTCCGAAATACCGAAAAAGGGTGTTGACGGGTCAGGTGGCGATTCGGGCAAGAGACATTCTCCGACAGATTGCTTTGGAGCATGAGCTTGAAATTATCACGGGGAAGGTTTCCAGCGACCACATTCATATGTTTATCTCCTACCGGCCGACTCAGAATGTGAGCAAAATCATGCAGTGGTTGAAGGGCATAAGCTCGAGAATATTATTGTCCGAGTATTCCCATCTTCGCAAACAATTTTGGGGCAGGCACCTTTGGGCACGCGGGTACTTGGCCGTCAGCGCGGGCAATATCACCGATGAAATGATCCAGCAGTATATCGAAGAACAAGAAGGTGAGCCCGTCACTGATGACAGTCGATTTCAAATCGACCCCTCTTGAACCCCTCGTCTTATAGACGAGGGTTGTTTAGTTTCTTTATTGCTGACAGGACGGGAGGCGGATTTTACAAGCCGGGCATCA
>CAZLCT010000186.1:0-2407 GCA_964558015.1 uncultured bacterium
CGGTAGGCGAGCATAAACGTAAACTCTATCTGTTTTGCATGATTCTTTCTTATAGTCGCCATTTTTATTTTGAACCCACCGTTTCCATGAAACAGGACACCTTCTTGGCCTGTCATATTAATGCCTTCCGTTTCTTCGGTGGTGTGCCTGAAAACATCGTGTATGATAATCTGAAAAGCGTGGTATTATCGCGCTTGGGAAAAGACATCCGTTTTAATCCTCGAATGCTTGATTTTGCCGCTTATTACGGTTTTAAACTACGAGTCTGCAATCCCCGGGCACCGCAGGAAAAGGGCAAAGTGGAGCGCGTTATCGCCTACATCGCCAACAACTTCATGCAAAGGGAAGACTATCAAGATTTTAAACATATCCGCTCCGAGGCGCTATTGTGGCTTAGAAACACGGCTTGCAAAAGAAAACATGCTACGACGGGAAAAGTTCCCATCGAAGTGTTTGAAAAAAAGGAAAGGCCCCATTTACTGCCACTTCCGGAAAAGCCTTATGATTATGCCTTGCCAACGGTCATCCATCCCCAAAAAGACGGACTATTCCGTTTTGATGCCAATCGATATAGCGTACCGGAAGATTTTATTCATCAGCCCTTAACCTTAAATCAAGATGTACTCAAAGTCTATTACAAAGATCAATTAGTCTGTCAACATCCCCGTTGTTACGATAAATATCAAACCGTCAAAGACCTTAATCATTACAAAAAACGTCTCTCACGTATCAAGCGCTACAAGCACCAAACCTTGCTTTCCCATTTTAAACTCTAACTCCGCCGGATTTACGTAATAGGAATATTTAACTCTAATTTTTTAATTAAATTTTTAGTTTTACTATTGATTTCAGCCAAATGCCATCGGTTGTTAATTTTTACTTTTTTAATTTCCGAGAGATAAACCAGAAAGTCATTGATAGAATATTTTGATAACAATTTTTTCTCTATCAGTAATTGATATATTTTATAATACCACTGCAAAGCGATGGTATTAATAAACATCCAACCTTCCAATGCATGTTCATCTTGCATATATGTTCTATCAGCCATTATTAAATTTTTAAAAGTGTCAAACATCTGTTCTACATTATTGCGGCTTTTATAATATTGGTAAATGGTTTTTGGTGGCAGAGAGACCAAATTGGAAATAACAGAAAATGTTCCGAAGGAGAACTGTTTTTCATAAAATGTTTCTAAATCATATTCCTCGGGATGGGTTTGAATCCGGTTTAAATAATCCTTTTCTTCTATACTTTTCAAATGTTCGTCTAAAAAAAGAATGATGATGTCATCACCCATCTTTTTGGCAGAATACCAAATAAAACGCTTTTGATATTCAAAATAACCGTCCATATTTTTCTTATTACCACTTTTTATCGCCTCATAATCAATCAAACGACTATTGCGCTTTAATGGAATAATATATTCCAGCTCTTCTTTTTTTAGAAGACGAATATTCGCATCTGAATAAAATCCTTTGTCCGCAATGACCACCCCATGTTCAATACCGCTTTCTTTCATACTCAGCCGAAATGAACTGATCTCTCGAATATTACCGGGAGTGATTCTATAATAGACAGGAAGATGATTGGTTAAAGAAAATATGAAAATCAAATTAACCTGAGGCAGATATATCCCCTTGTTGTTATAGCCATATTTACTCGCTAATATATTCTCTGACTGAGTAAATACGGCAGTAGCATCAATTAAAATATACTGTTCCAAAGAGATAAAACTTTTGAAATATTTTATAATCATCTCCCTTTGCATTCCTAAACTTCTTATGAATGCACTGATTTTTTTATCCGTTAATGATAAAGACTTGAATTTTTCGGATAAAAAACTATTTGAAAAATAAAAAGGCATATTCTTTATAGGAGAACGAAATAAAAGACGTGCATAAGCTAAAGATACAAGCATTTGCCAATCATCCTTGAAAAAGATTTTCAAGGGATCTATAAGTTGTACTAAGTGCTCTGAAATAAATGAGGTTACTCCGAATTCTTTAACAGAAACGGAATGAATAATATTCGTATTATTAACTTGTTTTTCTAATTTTCGTTTATGGGATTCGACAAAACCTTCCGGTGTAATTTTGCCCAGTATTTTGCCGGTAATCTTTTTTGCCCTTTTCTTTTGGGGATCCCATTTAGAAGAAATTTCATAGAGATAATAGTTATTCTTAATTTTTCTAATTTCTGTTTTTGGTTTTTTATGCTTTAGTACCCAATCTGGATGCGCCATAAACCCTCCGTAATTACGTAATACTAAAGCTAACAATTTTTACCTTTAATTGCAAGTATTTCTTAAAGATATGAAAAACGTATTACGTAATTTAGGCGGAGTTTGAGGTTGAATTATTTTTCTGACAGTCATGTGTCTTCGCTTTGCTCCGACAAATTCCCC
>CAZLCT010000187.1:0-2393 GCA_964558015.1 uncultured bacterium
TCCATTGTTAATTGCTTTCTGCGTTGCGCCAGAACAAAATTTGTCTTTGTCTCTTTGGAAAATTGGCGAACGGAAATAGTATGCTAAATATTTTTCGTCAAATGTATCTTTAGGTGAAAGGATTAAAAATCCTGTTGAGGCAATTAAATCTTCAGTGCTTTCATCAATCAATAAGACCTTATTGGCCGCCTGCATTCGCGCTACTAAGATATTGCCTTTTTCAACTAACAAATCAGCTCGACTAGGTTTATTGTCATAATCAACTTCTACAATACCCTCATCTATCTGATCTCCAGACAAATCCCCAGTTGCCAAATATCGTTTCGTTCCAGCAAAAGGTTTGACCCGATTATTTATGATGTCCACAGCATCTAAAATATTTACTCTATCCATTTTTGCCTGATTCTTTTAATTTTGTTATATTCTCAAACATGCCTTTCTCCAATTTTTCAATCCTCCCCAGTATCACTTCCGGCTTGTCATATTTCGGTGGAGTATATTCAATTTCTTTATAGCGGTTAATGCTTAAATCGTATTTGTTATCAATAATTTCCTTAACCGAAACAAAAAAGTGTTTTGCTTTTCTGTTATCATTGGGATTTTTATTCCGCGCTTTCCATTCCTTCACAATATCCGGCAGATCATTGTTTTCTATGCGGTCACGCTTGTCATCCAGGGAATATCCATCAGACTGCATATCATAGAACCAAATTTTTTCTGTTGTCCCGCCTTTAACAAACACAAGAATAGCGGTGCTAACACCCGCATAGGGCTTAAACACTCCCGAAGGCATAGACACAACGCCTTGAAGCTCACAACCCTCAATCAGCATTTTTCTTAAATCTTTGTGGGCTTTTGAAGAGCCGAATAAAACCCCGTCAGGCACAATGACCGCCGCGCGCCCGCCAATCTTTAAAGAATTGATTATCCTGTTTACAAAAAGAAGCTCTGTTTTTGTTGTTTTAAGCGAGAGGTTCTCGTTGATATCGCCTTTGTCGATACTGCCTTTAAACGGAGGATTAGCGAGTATCACATCATATTTGTCATCTTCATTATATTTTTTAGAAAGCGTATCTACCCGTTCAATATTTGGATGAGTAATACCATGAAGCATAAGGTTCATTAACCCGATACGTACCATAGTGGTATCAAAATCATATCCATAAAATGTCTTTTCCCTCAAAGCTGTCCATAAGCGCTCATCAGTCAGTTTATCGCCAAACCCCCGTTCAAAGCCGTCTTCGTCTTTTTTTAATTGCCCCTTGCTTGTATGGGTAGTCAAAATATACTGATACGCTCCAAGTAAAAATCCGCCTGTTCCGCAAGCAGGATCCCCGATAGTTTCTCCTAGTTTTGGGCTAACAAGCTCACACATCAATTTAATGATGTGGCGGGGCGTGCGGAATTGTCCGTTCTTGCCTGATGAGGATATCTCAGAAAGCAAAAATTCATACATATCCCCCTGCGTATCGTGAAAAGTCTGTCCGGCTTGGATTTGTTTTTCAATCTCATCATAAAGCGCATCAATAATGCTGACTGCTTCCACAAGAAGTGAAGGCTTGGGGATAATAAAAACCGCATCGGCCATGTATTTGGCAAAGACGCTGTTTTCACCGTTTATCTGCTTGATAAACGGAAATACATTTGTTTGAACATGGGTAAGCATCTGGCCTCCTTCAAGCTGTTTAAAATGGCTCCAGCGAAGCGTGCTTTTGTCCACTTCTTCTCTTGATAAAGGCGATGTGAATTTGCCTTCAAAAACCGATGCATATTTTTCCCTTGTCCACTCGGCATCTTTTTTGAGTTTAGAATCCACTTCATCTAACCGACGCATAAATAAGAGATATGATATTTGCTCAATCGCGGTTAATGGATTGGCAATGCCGCCACTCCAGAAATTATTCCAGAGCTCGTTGATTAATGATTTCATTTTTGGTGTTAACATAAATTCTCCTATTTATTGATAGTGTGCGGGGAGGGGGAATTGAACCCCCTCACGCTCTCTACCGTGAAGCAATCATTCTTCATATTTCAATATTTTGGTCTGCAACGATACAAGGACAAAGACAAGCCTGTCCCCGCGCGAGAGCATCCCCGTCCATCGCACTCAAGGAAAGCATCATATCAGCCCCCTTCTTTAGTAGATTAGCAATTAAACTAATCGCCCAAACCAAACCTACTGAAACAGAGAAAGAACAACCACATGTCACGCAATTATATTTTTATTCAAGATGCTATTTTTTGCGTCAATCCTAAAATTTCATCAATTTCTTCCGGCTTAAATATACCTCTTATTCCTTCAGGATGAAGCTGTGTAAACGGTGCGTTGATCAAATCTTTCTTTACCACACTGCCTCGCTGAAGGATAAATGTTTTTAGTGTCATAATAAACT
>CAZLCT010000188.1:0-2371 GCA_964558015.1 uncultured bacterium
CGGCAACAAATACAATTTTATTAACTTTTTTACTCAATCGGCTAAATAATTACGTCGGAAAATTCTCTGCGATAATTTTCTCGACTCTCGGCGGAGTAAATTCGGCTGAATGACTTATGTCGTCCTTTGGACTCCATAAGTCATAGCCTCATTTAGCGGGAGTAGTTCAGTGGTAGAACACAAGCCTTCCAAGCTTGATACGTGGGTTCGATCCCCATCTCCCGCTTTTTCGTCCTGAAAAAAGTCACGAATCTACACGAAAAGTCCGTCCCTGGACACACGAATAACCACGAATAATGTCTGGGGTGTTAGGTGGTCTAAGGGAGCAAATTTCCAAGCTGGTTCATTTTGAGCCGGCTTTTTTAGTTTATATATGTAAAGTTTCACCTATACTTTAGGTTTGCATTTTTTAAAATCATTGATTATAATATAAACATACATTAGGTATATGATATTTGTTTCTAAGCTGTTATGGTTAAATAGCTTAAGTTAAGAGATAATATTTATTACTTATAATAAATTTAAAGAAGGAATGAATAATGAAAAGAAAAATTTGTATGTCAATAATTATAGCATATTTGGCATTCGTACCTTTCTGTGCATTTTCCCAATCAATCGTTGATGAATTAGTTATAGCTGATTTTAATTCCGGGGAAAAACCGAATAATATCGGAGGTGATTTCGGCACGTGGGATTATGACCCTAACGACGAGACGCAGAGTTGCATTATGGAATTTTCTCCTGTAGATTCAAAGGTAAACGATATAGGATATTCTATCCAGCTCAATTATGATGTGCAGTCCCCCAATCCTGCTTTTAACGGTTTTTGGATGAAATTAGAAGGTATTGACCTTAGTCCTTATAATTCGTTACGTTTTTGGGTTAAAGGTAATTCTGAGGGATATTTTACATCCCGTTTTAAAGTTGAGCTTAAAAATACTCTGGGCAAAAGAGCTGTTTATTTTGTTAAAGGGGTTAGTGACGAATGGAGCGAAGTTGTTATAGATTTTAAAAAGACCAATGCAATAAAAGACTGGACTAGAATGTCGGAATTAACTGTTGTTTTTAGTGATCTTGTTTCTACATATAAAGAAGGTATCATTTATTTAGACGATATTTCCTTTCTTAATATAGAAGAAAATGATGAAGATATTTTTTAAATGGTTAAGGACATAAACTTTGCGTCTTTAAATAAATCTTACGTATTAAATATGAAAAACAAAATAATTATACTTTCCTTTTTATTTTTGGTTCTTTTTTCTCCTTCTTCACCTGCCGCAGACATTAATAAGGTTATTTTAATCGATGATTTTGATAATATGGTAACGTCAAATCTTCTTGGCGGCAAGACACAGGGGGATGAAGAAAGTGAAGGCGGGTGTATCCCTACCTTTACGGAAGAGGGCGCATATATTTTTGGTTTAAGCGGGCATAGTTTGCAGTTAGACTTTGATGTTACTTTCCCGGGGACATTTTCTTTTTATACCACACAGTTAGGTCCTCCTGGCGTTGATGCGTTCACTTCGAGGACACTGGACCTTTCGGATTATAATTACCTTTCTTTTTGGTATAAGACGGATATGAAAAGAATAAATTTTTCGGTTGAAATCCACAGAGACGGAGACGGCAACGGACAGTTTATTTTAGGTAAAGATAGTTCCAGTAAAATAATAGCCGCTAAATATACCAAAGGAAATTTACCAGGAATATGGCATAAAGTTGCAATTCCTCTTAAAAATTTTACTGCCATTAGTTCATGGAATAATATAGTTGAGATAGTTTTTGTTTTTGAGGATGTATTGCACAGCGGAAAAGGTACATTATATCTTGATGATATATTATTCGGTTCGAATTACCCACTTTCTGCCGAGGATGAGAAAGTACCGTTTCCAGGCAGGTTGTTGGCGGATCTCTTTATGGTGAATGGACAGAAAGTCGATTCACGTTTCTTGGTAAATAAAGTAAATACTTTTGATTTATTGTTGAAAAATATACATCCCCATCTGGAGGTGGTGAGTATAGAAGCAAGTGAATACGGAAACCAGGAGTGGTTTACCATATGTAAGTTTTTTGACCATAGAACCGGCCTTTATAAAGCAAATTGGGCCATAGAAGGAACGAAAAAGAAATTTTATTTTCTACGAGTCGTTGCAATGGATATATTTGGCAGAGAGAAAGTTTTGGCCGGTCCGTATGGAGGCTCATTTGTACCTGAGGGGCTTGCTGAAGAGTAACAAGGTGAATTTTGTGCATTAATCAAGCAATAGAAAACGTCGAATATTTTTTAAATACCTCTTTAACCTACCAATGAATTTTAAAGTAATTATTTAGCCGATTGAGCAGGAGTTAGAATAATACTGTTTTTTGAGGT
>CAZLCT010000189.1:0-2352 GCA_964558015.1 uncultured bacterium
GAATCATATGAAAAAGATGTTATAGACAGTTTTAAGTATAACCCTGATGGAATTGAAATACTAATTGTAGTAGATAAATTATTAACCGGGTTTGACGCGCCATGCAATACTATTCTTTATTTAGCCAAAGATTTAAGAGATCATAACCTATTGCAAGCAATAGCACGTGTAAATAGGCTTTATGATAATAAAGAGTTGCCAAAGACAGCAGGATTTATTATAGATTATTCTGAAAACGCAAAGAATATTGATACTGCGATGAAATTGTTTGGTAATTATGATGAAGAAGATGTGAAGGGGGCATTGATCGATGTTAAGGAGAAGATTAACGAGCTTGAGCAGAGTTATGCCCAAGTGCATGATTTGTTCAAAGAGATAAAGAATAAAAACGATAGTGAAGAATATTTAGCAGTTTTAGGCGGCGATAGTAAGGAAGATGGGGAACAAAGAAGGCAGGTGTTTTATGAAGAGTTTAATAAATTTTTAAGGAATTTTAACGAATGTTTAGCTTTGCAGGATTTTGTTAAGGAGTTTAGGCATATTGATGTGTATAAAAAAGAGATTAAGAAACTTGTTGAGCTTCGCCAAGCGGCAAGTTTGCGGTATGCGGATAGAGTGGATTTAACTAAGTATAAACGTTCTTTAGTCAATATATTGGATATATATGTTAACGCGCAAGGGGTAGAACTTTTAACTAAGCAGATCAATATAACAGATAGAGAACAGTTTGAAAAAGCTATTGAATTTTTAGGTTCTGATAAATCAAAAGCAGAAGCAATAGCCGCGCATACAAAGAGAACTATTCATGAAAAGTATAATACTGACCCTGAATTTTATCATAGGTTTTCAGAAAAGATTCACGAAATTCTTGAAAAGATGCGTCAAGAGAAGATGGCGGATATTGAGGCCTTAAAACAATTAAAAGAAATTTCTAATAATGTCATAGAAAAGAAAGATGAAAGTGTGCCTGCGAGAATTAAAGAAAAAACAGGGGCAGATATATTTTATCGTAATTTACATTTTATATTTCAGCTGCATAAGCTTAGTAATTTTGATTTTGAGCGGATAATCCTTGATATATATTCAATTCTGCATCAGGAAAGTATAGTTGATTGGTATAAAAATGCTGAGGTTAAGAGAGTAATGCGTAATAAAATTGATGATTATGTTTATGATGTTGTTAAGGGTGAGCGTGGCATTGATTTGTCAGGTGAGGAAATGAAGAATATTTTAGATGTGATCATGGAATTGGCTGAGAATAACCAGGGGATTTTTAAATAAAATGAAAGTGTTTACTTATGGTCAATATAGATATGAATATGAGCTTTTAAGGCAAGAAAGGAAAAGCCTTAGTTTGACCGTATGTCCTGATATGGGCATTGTTCTCCGGTGTCCTGTTGAAGCAGGAAAAGAACGAGTTGAGGCGTTTTTGAGAAAGAAGTGGAAATGGTTGAATAAACAATTGAATTTTTTTAAGAAGTTTCAGAGGAATCGATACGAGAAAGAATATATCTCAGGTGAGAGTTTTTTGTATTTGGGGCGGCAATATAAGCTCGTAGTTAAGATGGCAAAAGATGATATGATTTCTCTCTCGAAAGGCAAATTGCTGCTCGCTACTAAGGATAAGATTTCCAATGGTAATTACAATAGAAAGCTAATTGATTCTTGGTATAAAAAACGTGCTGAGAATATCTTTCATGAACAATTTATTGCGGTGTTAGATAGTTTTAATTATTCGCAAAATTTTAAGCTATCAATACGGAAAATGAGTAAACGCTGGGGAAGTTTTGTTGGGAAGAACACTGTAATATTGAATCCTATGCTTGTTTATGTTCCGAAATATTGTATTAATTATGTTATTGCTCATGAACTATGTCATGTAAAATACAAACATCATAATAAAAAATTTTATGATTTATTAACAAAGATTATGCCTGATTGGGAAAAAAGAAAAGAAAGGTTGGAATTATTATTTGTTTAGTTTCCGGGGTCAAGTCTCTACTTGGTTTTTTAGGAAGATAAAAGGGGAGAAAGTTTTTAATTTTAAAAGAGATTAGCTATGGCAAGGCCGATACAAGGCCGTAGTAGTACAAGAAGGCAGCTATTTGTTGCGTTTGAGTATATCAACCGCTGTTCTCTAAAGAGGTGGAAAATGTTTACAGAAAAAATTTTAGTAGTTGAAGATAATGCTCATATTGCTAAGCTGATTAAGTATAATGTAGAAAAAGCTGGGTTTAAATGTATTACCGCGTTAAGCGGTGAAGAAGCTTTAGAAATTTTAGACAGAGAACTTGTTGATTTGATTATTTTAGATATTATGCTTCCTCAGATGGATGGGCTGCAGGTTTGCAG
>CAZLCT010000190.1:0-2312 GCA_964558015.1 uncultured bacterium
TAATAAAATGTATTATCACAGCTATCTTGTTGGTTTAATTGGTCGTCATATCGCACATTCTATATCACAGGATAGAAAGTTTGCTGATGAAGCAACTATGGCAGGAATGCTGCATGACGTAGGTAAATTAATTTTTATACGAAATTTCCCCAGCGCTTATCGTCATTTGTATCATCGGCATAAAGTAGACAATATTAGTTTAAATTTAATCGAACGAGAACAATTAATAATTTAGATCATGCGGCTATGGGGGGCTATTTAATGAGGCTTTGGAATCTTCCGCATAATATTGTTGAAGCTATTACTTTTCATCATAATCCTATACATTCGTTAGATACTTCTTTTAACCTTAATACCGTTGTGTATATCACAAATATACTTGAACATGAGCAATCTGATATTCTTACAAAAACTATAAGATCGGGTAAGATAGGCAAACCGTATTTAAATAAACTTGATCTCCTGAAGTACCTCCCGCAATGGAAAAAGGTTGCCTCTGCTATGAAGATTACTCACCAAAGAGATAAGTTTGAGGAGTTTATATAAAATAGAAGAAATTGAATATAAACTGCATTTAGCATTATTTTTGCTGTTCCCATAGCGTAATATCTTGATACCATAATTTTATAAATATGGTATTCTGCCGGAGTTATTTAAAGTTCATATTTTATTTAAACTTTCGTTTGTCCAGGTAAGAAAAAAATGAAAAGATTTATTTTATTTACAGTTTTAATATTAATTTATTTTATGAATCCTCTTTTTGCACAGGACGTGACAGAATCTCCCTCAAGTGCAGAACTGGAGTTTGTTGAGGAGAAGAAAAAAGAAAAAGAGATAGCACCTATTTTAGTTGACTTATATGTAAGCGGTGACAGGCATGTCGTAAGAGAGGTTGAAAGTTTTATGATCAAAGAATTAACTGCAATGAAGGATATAGTCTTGGAACATGACATACCAGAATATGTTATTAATATTGTGGTGCTTGAAGGCTCGTTGAAAACAGGTCAAAAAACCAGCCATATTTCTATGTCGGTGCTTGTTGAAGATAGGTACGGGAGTAATTTAAAAGGGATAATATTTGAACTTATTGATAAAAAAAACGAGGAGAAATGGTTAAGATATGTTGAACCTGTTTTTGATTATTTAGTTATGATTCAGGGTAATACTTTATATCTTACTAATAAAGAATCTTTATTACTTACATGTAACGAAATTCTGATTGGAATTAATACAAATATTTTTGAGAAGATTAGAAAGCAAAGGAAGGAAGCCTTATCCCTATAAAAAAAAACTATAAAATTTTTTAAACGTTGACATCGCGAATTGATAAGGTAAAAAAACTGACCTATGTACGATCAAATCAACCTTATAGTTAAACAGGTAAGTTCGTTTGTATGGGGACCTGTATTAATGGCCTTTCTTTTGGGAACGGGAATCTATTTTACTATACGCTTCCGTTTTATTCAGATTCGTGAATTTTTTCATGGAGTACGTATCACGCTTGGTTTTTTCGAACGTGATAAACATAAGGGTGAGATAAAACATTTCCAGGCTCTTTGCACGGCACTTTCAGCAACAGTTGGTACAGGTAATATAGCCGGCGTTGCAACTGCCATTGCTTTGGGAGGACCCGGCGCCGTACTATGGATGTGGCTCACCGGACTTTTTGGTATGGCTCTTAAGTATTCATCGTGTCTTCTTTCCTTAAAGTATAGAGTGTTTGCTGATGATGGTTCGGTTGCAGGAGGTCCTATGTATTATCTTGAACGTGGTATGGGGAAGAGATGGCTTGCAATATTTTTTGCTATTTGTACAGCTATCACAGCTACATTTATCGGAAATATGGTTCAGTCGAATTCAGTGGCCGATGTTTTTTATTCCTCTCTTAAGGTACCGCATTTATTAACGGGTGTTGTTATTGCGTTTTTTGTCTGGCTCGTAGTTATTGGAGGAATTAAGAGAATAGCAAAAGTCACACAGGTTATTGCTCCATTTATGTGTATTGTTTATATTGTATGTGCAATTTATATTCTTATTCTAAATTACGATAAGATTTTTCAGTCTTTTGAACTTATAATCCGTCATGCATTCACACCCACTGCAGCTACCGGTGGTTTTGCCGGTTCAATTGTTTTACACACTATGAGAATGGGAATTGCCCGCGGTTTATTTTCAAACGAAGCGGGACTGGGGAGTGCCCCTATCGCCCATGCTGCGGCTAAAGAAAACGAACCTGCACGTGAAGGACTGGTTGCAATGATGGGACCTTTCATAGATACATTAGTAATCTGTACCCTTACAGCCTTGGTTAT
>CAZLCT010000191.1:0-2309 GCA_964558015.1 uncultured bacterium
ATGTGTAAACTATGTGCTCGGAATAAAGTGTTAAGGATGTACTCGGAATATACCAACAATGGCGGAGAGGGAGGGATTCGAACCCTGGTTGTGTAAGTTGCTTAAATTATTTACTTTATGTGGCAGCAGACTGGCAGTGTGTCAGGATTGTGTCACGGACTTTCGCTTGTTCTTCCGCAAAATGGGAACAATTTGAGCATAAAAACAAGTCCAAAATTGTGAAAGAGAAAGTTGTTTCTCCTGCAACTGTTTTGCTTCTCTCCAATAGAATTCTTTATTAGCTAACCAATCCCATTTCGATGCTACTAACGAACATATAAAAATAATTACTGACGCGATAATTCCAGCTGCTTTTGATGTAGTAAAATTTATATAATTAAAGTTAAAAACAAGTAAATAACCCAAAACAATTAGTAAAAGTGAATTACTACGAATCCACTGTATCTCAAATTTTTTAATGTCACACCCTTTATTATAGACAATTAACACAATCCATCCAGTATCTATTATTATCATCGCAATAAATGCTGATAGAAAATAATCAATTCTTTTCAACGTACACGCCATTGTATAGAATGCTAATCCTTGAAAGAAAAACCCATAGAAATCCCTAATCGGGAAATCTCTTTCGATATTAAATACTAAGGAAACCCCCTGACAAAAACGAACTAATGTCATTACAAATACGAGAAATAAAAGAATCACTATACAAATTTGATAAAATTCCCGTGAGAAACAACTATATAACACTTCGATACTCTTTATAAGAGAAAGTCCTGCTATTACAAAATATAATGTCTCTAATGCCGGAGTTTTTGCTTGTCTTTTCTTCACTTCTTTTTGTTGGGTATTTATATTCATCATTAACCTAATAAAAATTCCAAAATACCTTTTTCTATCATATTTAAATTAAATAAATAATCGTTGTAGTCAAAAGTTTCTCGTAATGGTCTTTCTGTACTCTGCCACCCAAACCCATCAGTTATCCAAACGAATTTATGTTTGCCCTTAAGAACATCAACCAAATTGCGATATTCCCCGGCTGTTGATTTAAGTTTAGAACCACTGCCACTATAAAAATTTGTTTCTATAATAAATAACTCCTTACCATTATCAATAACAAAATCATATCTTCTCGATGATTTGTCCACAGGCACGCGATAGCCTAATTTATTTTTGATCTTACCAGCATTTGCTTCTGATAGATACTTATACCCTTTTTTCTGGCATATATCATTGATAAAAAACTCTACTATATTCTGCATTACAGTACCACTTCTATTTTTTCTGGCATTACTATCAAGTCCGGCTTCTACCCCAATCATATAATCGACAAGATTTTTTATCTTCTTCGCAGTTATTAAAGTTTTAAGTCCTGTTTTGTCAATAAAGGTTAAATATTTCTCGACATCTTTATCGGTAGGATTGCTCTTATCAAAATCGTAATCTTCATATACCAATTTTTTTTGCTTATAATCTACTAATATTTTAAAGCTTTTTGTATTATCACCATCTCGCACAACAAGTGCAGGAATAGTTCTTATAACTTCGGGATGTTGCTTTATAACATACCTGAATTCATCGTCAAAATTCTCTTTTCCAATAAGATAATTTAAAGTATTAAGTGATAGCTCAATATCTTGGGCATTTTCTAATACTTTGTCCCAATTAACAAAATAGGACCATATAGTATTGCTAGGTTTTAATGTTGAAATAAGGTAGTTAAAAACTGAATCTTTATCTTCGCACTTTAAAACCGTCTTATAAAAATTTAAATATTTCACCCTTTTGCCCCTATAAATATTTTGTCTTTTAAAAAATCCTGTTGTTTTATAGCATCTTTATATCTTTTTACTGAAACATCTAAATAATCCTTTTCAAGCTCAATGCCTATGTATTTTCTATCATATTTATGAGCAGCTAATCCAGTTGTTCCACTACCATTGAATGGATCTAAAACAATATCTCCTTTTTTGGTTGAAGCTAATACAATACGTTCCAACAATTCCATCGGTTTCTGTGTGGGGTGTTTGCCATATATCTTTTCTTCTGACCTCGGAGCTTTGATATGCCATAAAGATTTCATCTGTTTATTATTATTCATTTTACGCATCAATGCATAATTAAAATAGTGCTTACTTTTTTTATTTTTTGCTGCCCAAATGATAGTTTCTGTCGTATGTGTAAAATATCTGCAAGATAAATTTGGTGGAGGATTCACCTTATCCCAAGCAATATCGTTAAGGATTTTAAGTCCAAGTTCCTGCATGGCAAAACCAATTGAAAAAATAACGTGAGATGTCCCACTC
>CAZLCT010000192.1:0-2249 GCA_964558015.1 uncultured bacterium
TGATCATAAGAATGCTGGTTGCTATACCAATTAATCGAGCAACAAACAGATAATGTTTATCGTCCCTGCCGTGAACCAGGTGGCGACGATAAATATCAATTATACTGACTGTGGATATAGCGTTAATGCTTGAATCCAAGGAAGACATTGCGGCTGCAAGGGCTGCTGCGATTACCAATCCCGCCATACCTGTGGGCAGCTGATGGGTAATAAAATAAGGCAGAATATCTTCTGCTTTACGCACTCCTTCAAGCATGTTTGTAGCAGCTTCCGCTGGAAAGGTTTGATAAAAAACGAAAAGCGCTGTTCCGAGGAACATGAAAAATAGCCATATTGGAATACTTGTCAGAGCACAGACCCATATAGCAACACGAGCATCGCGTGTACTGCGTGAAGCGGCGTAGCGTTGCACAACATTCTGGTTGCAGCTATATTCAGTCAGCCAGTTTGTAAGTCCAATAACCAGCATCATTGTTGCAGTTTTGCTTGTGAGAGTTAGATCCCAATTTACGGGGTGCAGAATACCGTCACGGAGTTCAGAAAACCCGAATTTGCCCGCAGCACGACCGACAGAGAAAATATCACCAATACCGCCCGGCAGCGCATTTATAATAACACTCAGACAGACCAGTCCGCCAACTGCCAGCACAACTGTCTGGATCACATCTGTCCATATAACAGCATCTATCCCGCCAAGAACAGTGTAAAAGGAAACGAAAATGCCTCCTATAATAATGCAGGTAATCATGTTCATACTCGTAATACTATGAAGCAGTAACGCAAGAAGATATAAAATAGAACTTATGCGTATGAGCTGGCCCGCAATAAAAGTGATCGAGCCATATACCCTCACTTCCGGTCCGAAGCGCATCTCCAGGTATTCATACGCTGATGTAATACGGTTTTTTCTGAAAAAAGGAAGGAAGACATAGGATGCCACAAGAACGGCAATGGGTAGCATAAAGTTCGGCAGCATGCGGAGATAAGCAGTCTTGTAAGCATCCCCGGGATAGGCGAGAAATGAAATTGAGCTGATTGAAGTTCCAACAAGTGACAAGCCGATAATCCAGCCTTTGAATTTGCGACCGCCAACGAAATATTCCTCAGTGGTTGTATTTCGTCTGGCAAAGTAAATACCCATGAGGGTTACACCGGCCAGGTATGCAATTAAAACGATGATGTCAGCGTTACTTAAATTCAATTTTCAAGTTCCTTTGAGTTGTAATCCAGCGTTATGATCAAGCTATTTTAATTAAAGCCTTCTCTTTTGTCAAGATAATTTTTGATAATGTTAAAATTTTGTTAAAATGTCCGGTTCTTCATATTTTTTTGCCTATTTGATATAATAAAACTAATCAAATTACAACAAAATAACTTATGAATGATTTGTATAAAAAACATATTCTTATTTTAAGCGCTTCCACCGGTGCAGGTCATGTTCGCGCTGCGGAAGCGTTGGTGAAATGTGCTGCGGAAAAATATCCGGAAGTAAAGATTACTCATATTGATGTAATGCAATATGTTACCTGGATATTTAGAAAGTTATATGCGGGAACCTATGTGGGACTCGCGAAAAACCATAAAGCAATCTGGGGTTATGTTTACAATAAAACTGATCATTCACCCCATGAACTGCCTATGAGAAGCTTAAGGTTAATGCTTCAAAAAATTAATATGAAGCATTTGCGTAAAAAGTGTATGGAATTGAACCCGGACCATATTATTTGTACACACTTTCTTCCCGCTGAAATGATAGACAAAGCTGTATCTAAGAATGTCAAATTGTCAAACGGTAAAAATATTCCTCCTGTTTCTGTTGTCGTTACCGATTTTGATGTTCACTGGATGTGGTGCTTGAAAAATCTGGATCAGTTCTTTGTTGCTAATGAAGTAGCGGCACTTCGTCTCTCCTCCCGCGAAGTTGACAGAAAGAAAATTAATATTACCGGCATTCCTGTCTGCCCCGAATTCTCAAAAAAATATTCTCATAGTGAAAAAAAATTAGAACTAAACCTTGCACCGGATAAAGCCGTTATTTTACTTATGGCGGGAGGATATGGGATTGGACGAATAGACGAAACCGCTGAACGTTTAATAAATGATTTTCCTGATTTACAAATAATCGCAATTGCGGGTAAAAATGAAAAATTATTGGCAAATCTTGAGAAAATATCAGCTGAAAATCCTGATCGGGTTGTTAGTGTCGGCTTTACAACCGAAGTTGAAAAATATATGGCGGCGTGCGATAT
>CAZLCT010000193.1:0-2214 GCA_964558015.1 uncultured bacterium
ACGAGAAGGTGGTCGTACTGTTGGGGCTGGTGTTGTTGCTGAAATTATTGAGTAGGAGATAAAATGAAAAATAGAATTAGGATTCGGCTAAAATCGTATGATTATAGCTTATTAGATAAATCTGTTGGTGAAATTATAAGTAGCACTAAGAATACTGGTGCAAAAATCAAAGGACCTATTCCTCTGCCTACAAAAAAACAAATATATACAGTATTAAGATCTCCGCATGTAGATAAAAAATCTAGGGAACAGTTTGAAATGAGAACTCATAAGCGCATTATTGATATTGAAAACCCTACTCCAAAAACTACCGAGGCTATTAAACGACTTAATATACCAGCTGGAGTATATATTGAAATAAAAACATAATCTTAAATTGTAGATTATTCGTTTGCGGATCTATTGTGCATTCATTTTGGCAAAAAACAGAGTGAAATCATAATAAGAACTTAGTAATATAAAAATCAATATATTGGAAAATGAATAATGAATAATATAGTTTTCTTTTGTGTATTTGTAAATGCTTATTATTATTGCGATGAGGAAGGAAATGAAAAATGATAGGACTAATTGGTAAAAAAATTGGTATGACTAGAATTTTTGATGAGAATGGAAATACAATTCCTGTAACTGTCATTCAGCTAGGTACTTGTACTGTTGTTCATACTCGGTCAGTATCTAAAAATGGATATTCAGCAGTTCAACTTGGTTTTGGAGAAGCAAAGAAAAAAAATATACCGAAGCCATTGAGAGTATACTTTGAAAAGAATAATCTTCCTTTTTGTAAAATATTGAAAGAATTTCGTATTTCTGAACAGGAATTAAGTAAATATGAAATTGGTGCAAAGATAACACCAGACATTTTTACTGAGAATGAAAAAGTTGATGTATCTGGAATTTCTAAAGGTAAAGGATTTGCTGGTGTGATGAAGCGATATAATTTTAAAGGATTCAGTCCAACACATGGAGTTCACGAATCGTTTCGTGGTCCTGGTTCTATTGGACAATGTGCTACACCGTCAAGAGTATTCAAAGGCAAAAAATTGCCTGGACATATGGGTAATAATAAAGTTACAGTAAAAAATTTACGAGTTGTTAAAATTAAACCAGAAGGAAATTTTATTTTATTAAAAGGGGCTATGCCTGGTCATCGTAATAGTATTGTTACTATAGAGAAGACTAAATAGGAATGAATATGGAAGTGAAAAAATATAATAATTTAGGTGAAGAGATAGGTACAGTGAATTTGAATGAGAATATATTTGGGTTTAAAGTTAATAGAGATGTCCTATATGAAGTTATAAATATGTATTTAGCTAATCAAAGATGGGGAACTTCTTTTACAAGAACCAGAGCTGAAGTAAGAGGTAGTGGAAGAAAGTTATATCGTCAGAAAGGAACTGGACGGGCAAGAATGGGTTCAAATCGTTCACCGATTCGTGTTGGTGGTGGACGAGCATTTGGTCCCAAACCCAAAAACTGGCATAAAAAAATACCCAAAAAAAAGAAAAGAATCGCTCTAAAATCTGCTTTGTCAGATAAAGCACAAAATATCTCTATTATAGAAGAATTCGCTTATGAAAAACCAAGCATAAAACAATCTGTTAATATTCTAAATAATATGAATGTGAAACCACATAGATGCTTAATTCTGATACCAGATAATAATAAAATGATTATCAAGTCATTTAGGAATATTCCAAATTTAGAATTAGCACGAGCAGCAGATCTTAATCCTTATCAAGTTCTTAAAGCACAACATATTATTATTACAGAACAGGCATTAAAAATAATTGAGGAGGTATTTGGCAATGCGTGACCCAAGAGAGATTGTTATTAACCCGATAATTACAGAAAAGGGAGCCAATCTTAAAAAAGAAGGCAATGCTAATCTATTTAAAATTGCTATCAATGCTAATAAAATAGAGGTTAAAAAGGCGATTGAAGAGATGTTTGATGTAAAAGTAAAAAAAATCAATATAATTCGCCAAAGAGGTAAAGTCAAAAAATTAGGCAGATATACTGGTAAAAGACCGGATTGGAAAAAGGCAGTAGTTTTTCTGGCTAAGGATGAAAATATTAGAGAATTAGAGGCATTGTAAGAGTTCAAGAAGTAAGCCCGACCTTCCAAGATCGTCTAAACAAGAAGATAAGGAGCGTATAGATGGCTGTAAAAAGATATAATCCGATTACTCCTTCATTAAGGTTTCGTAC
>CAZLCT010000194.1:0-2182 GCA_964558015.1 uncultured bacterium
TCTTTTAACTTCTCATCACGCTGGTCACGCAGATCATTAGCGGAAAAATTTCTTCCTGCTTCAAATTTAACTATCTCAGTATTCAATTCAGCTATTTGCTGTGTTAAGGAATTGATTTGAGTTACTCCATTTTTTACTGCTTCGTTTATATCAAGTCTTAACTGATCCAATTCAGTGTTTATAAAAGATATTTGCTGGGCCAACGATTGTGCACTATTAATCGTTGTACTTCTTATGCCTATATCTTCCGGAGAATTGGAAAGGTCATATAAAGAGCAAAAAAAATCGCTAAGAAGACTGTCAATACTAATACTTGATGGTTCATTAAAAATACCCTCAAGCCTATCAAACATATCAGCTTCTATAGAATTTGCTCCCACACTGCTTTTCTGTCCCCTTATTTGTAAATCTATAAATGCATCACGGATCCTCTCGATCCCGTCCACTTGAACACCGGTTCCAAGCGCTCCAAACGATTTTAATAAAGATTCGGTTTCTACCAGATGTGCACGCTGACGTGTGTAGCCAGGAGTATTAACATTTGCAATATTTTGTCCTGTAATCTCAAGCGCTATTTGATTTGCCTGAAGTGCCCGCGTACCTATTCCTAATCCACTTATACTCATGGTGTACTCCTTTTATGTATAATCCTCACCTTACGCAACACTATCAAATAAAGGTTTTTTATTATGTTGAACTTCACCTCTTGCCCCATATTGTACTTTTTGCTGCGTAAACCCAAAAAGTAACATAAATGCGCGTTCCTGAAAATTTAAGGACCTTTGTATAAAAATCTTATTACCGTCATGTAAAATCTTTATTTTTTTTAAAAGATTCCTTAATAGGTCACGTTTCATCTTATAACTACTCTTATAAGGTTCAGGAACAACACATATAATATCTTCCAATCTAACATGTGCTTTACTTAAGCCGTACTTTTTCACAAAATCTGTAATGTGCATCATGCGCTTCTTTTCAACTTCAGCAATTTCACACCTCAAAGCTAATTTTTCATTATTGACTTCATCAAGAGCATCTAATTTATTATGAATTAAGCAATGCCGCTCATTTTTTATAAGCTCAAAAAGCTTTTTGTTTAATTCAATGTGTTGTGCTAAGATTTCATCGAGAATACTCTCTATGCGTTTGTCTTCATTCATATTTTATTCCGTCCCATTAATTATATTTTTATCCCCTTCATCCTGAGTGTTTGCTTTTATTTCATCTTCAACTAATGCCTTTATTCCAATTCCCTTATCTCGAGAAAGTTCTCTGGCAATTTCCTCATAATAAAGGCTTCTATATGTTTCTTCTGTACTGCTGTAGAATATGCTCTCCTCATCACGCATAATTGTCTTATCCATCTCCTTTAATAATTGATATAAAAAAAGAGATTCAACTTCTTCAGCTACTTTTTTCCCCTTCCCGACAGTACTCTCTTGGGCTGAAAATAAAGCCGGTTCATACGCAACATGATTAATAATTGTATTCATAATTCTCATCCTGTTTAAAGTAGCTAGTAGAGAGTAGCGAGTAGCGAGTAGAAACCAGATAATAAAAGAATATATATTTTTTATTTTTATCTCTTACCTCACCATTTTCTAAAATTTTCCCTTTCATTCTTAATCCTCTCTCTTCTCGCTACTTGCTACCCGCTACTTTCTATATAATTTCCAACTCCGCCTGAATGGCCCCTGTCTTTTTAATTGCCTGAAAAATAGCAATTAAATCAGTCGGTTTTACTCCCATTGAATTGAGGATTTGTGCTACCTCTCCTATAGTTGTTTCATCTTCATCAGAAACAGCGATCTTGCTTTTCTCCCCTTCAATAAAAATTGCTTCCTGATGCACCAGATGGGGAGAAATTCCCGTTTCTTTCACTTTTGAATCTTGTGCTTCTTCTGCCTTCTCAGGCGGTTTAATTTCAATGTTTATATTTTTATGAGTTACTGAAACACGCGAAATTTTAACTTCTTTTCCCCCGACAATAGTTCCTGTCCTTTCATTAATAACAATCTTGGCTGGATTATCAGGTTTGACTTCTATATGTTCTATATGTGCGAGAAATTTAACTAAATTTCTTCTAAAAGCATCGGGTATCTCTATAGATACTGTTGCACCGTCAATAGCTTCCGCAATTTTTTCATTAAACGATACATTAATAGCCTCAGCAACACGAATA
>CAZLCT010000195.1:0-2152 GCA_964558015.1 uncultured bacterium
AGATTAACAAATGAACAAACAAAAACTCTCCTTAGAGCATAATTATAAAGCTCCTATAAATAACACAGAAAAATCACCAGTAATTATAATGCTACACGGCTACGGAAGCGATGAAAACGACTTGTTTTCCTTTGCCAGTGAACTACCAGATAATTACACCATTATTTCATTAAAAGCTCCTTATACTATACAGCCTTACGGAAATGCTTGGTATGCTATTCATTTTGATAATGTAGATGGAAAATGGAGTGATGATGAGCAAGCTATTGAGTCTAGAGATTTAGTAGTAAAATGTATTGATGAAATAATTGCTGCATACAATGTAGATTCAGAGAACATCACCTTGTTAGGTTTTAGTCAGGGAACTATTTTAAGTTTTGCAGTTGCTTTAAGTTATCCAGGGAAAATTAAAAATGTGATTGGATTAAGCGGTTATATAAATGACGCTATATTTAAAGAAGGTTTTTCTGAAAACGATTTTAGCAAGCTTAATATTTATTCTTCTCACGGAAGTGTAGATCAAGTAATTCCTGTTGATTGGGCAAGAAAAACACAGCCATTTCTACAAAACTTAGGGATTAATTGTGAATACTCAGAATTTCCTGTTGGTCATGGAGTGGCTCCTCAAAACTTTTATGAACTGAAAGAGTGGCTATTAAGACATTTGTAATTTCGAAAAATATCATATACCCTTCGATACAATTCCAATAAAAATATTGGAATCACTCAGGGTACCTCAATGCCCCTTGGTCATTGAGTATCCCGATTTTTCTTCGGGATGTATCGAAATGACCTAGTTAATAAGAAGGATATAACAAGGAAGCCACCGAAGTCAACTCAATTTTTTTATTGGTAGTAATATAATACTCAATCACCATTTCACCCCAATACCTTCCATCAGTAAAATCGGCAATGATCCACTTATGATTTAAAAATCTTATTTTATTAATTTTCATAGTTCCATTAATCCCATCAAAAGGAATTATTGGATTATCACCACTTGTTAAATTCTCTTCATAAATGTATTCAGCGACTAGATTTTCAATATCATCAGATTCAAAACCAAGACTTTCAAAATAAGACATTGCATTTTCATTGCCTTGCAGTGTAAAATAATTTAAATCTGAAACTGCACTTGACAATACTTCAACCGAATCTGTCGCTTTTTTTAGCTCATTTTTAAGCAATTCGATTTTACCTCTTTGAGATTCAATTTTATTTTCTTGCTTTTCGAATATCTTTTTTTCATTCATATACTGAAATATGACAAATAGTAATGCAAAAAAGAATAAATACATAAAGATGGTTCTCTTCATAATTATAAAGTAATTTTTAAAGTATCATAAGCAAGGAAAACATTTTTAGGAAGTTTCTTTTCAACTTCTTCATGAAATCCCATCAAATGACTTATATGTGTTAAATATGCTTTTTCTGGTTTTATTTTTTCTATTAATTCTAAAGCTTCAGACAAACTTAAATGCGAATGATGTGGCGCTTCTCTCAAAGCATTTAACACCAAAACTTCAGTTCCTTTAATTTTTTCTATTTCTTCTTCAGCTATAGACTTAACGTCGGTTAGATACGTGAAATTGTCTATTCTAAACCCTAAAACTGGTAATTTGCCATGTAATACTTCAATGGGAACAACCACCTTCCCTCCTATAATAAATGGATTCTCTTTAGAAATTTCAACTTCACGAATGGTTGGAGTGCCAGGATATTTATTTTCAGTTTCAAAAATATAGGAATATCTATCATATAAGTACTTAAATACTCTTTTATGTGCGTAAAAAGGGAAATCCCCCTGCATAAAATAAAAAGGTCTTATATCATCTAATCCAGCTGTATGATCACTATGTTCATGGGTGAGTAAAATCCCATCAACTTTAGTACAATCTTCTCTCAACATCTGTTGCCTAAAGTCTGGCCCGCAATCAATAACGTAATTATAGGTGTCCCAAGAAAGCAATACAGAAACACGCAATCGTTTATCCTTAAAGTCATCACTTTCACATACTGGATGCTTACTGCCAATAACAGGTATTCCTTGCGAAGTTCCAGTACCTAAAAATGTGATTTTCATATTTTTCAAAGTAAGTGAAAAATTATTGTAATTTTATATTCTATATAGATAAAGTTAAATAGTATTTTT
>CAZLCT010000196.1:0-2114 GCA_964558015.1 uncultured bacterium
AAAAACGCGAAAAAAGAATAATGGGGTATTATTTCACAGCTTCTCACCGATTACGTATAAAGTGTCTATATTGTTGACTTTAACTATAGTAATGTTATAATAAAATTATGATGAAACATTCATTATTAAACAATAAAGGCTTATCTTATATAGAAATAGTTATTTCAGCGTTAGTTTTTTCTACAGTGTTTGTGGCTTGTTATGTTGTACATAATAGCTCGCGTAATATGCTCGCGCTTGGGCATCATAAATTAGTAGCTTTATTTTGGGCACAGTCGGGAATCGAGGCTAATAGGGCAGGGATAGTTCCCCCGGTTGTTGCTAATGTGCTTAGTACTCAAAAAGGGGGCATTTCTACTATTACTTCTGAAGATAGAGGCGGCTCAGGGATAATAGGGGTAGAAGATCAGGGCTGGCGGAAGGTTGCAGTGGAAGTATCGTGGACAGAATGAGAAAAAAAACAGGGTTGACATTAATTGAGCTTCAGGTGTCATCATTATTATTAATGGTTATTCTTGTTGTCTCTGGTGTTATTTTTTATTTCGCGTTAAGCTCTATGGCTCATTTAAATGATGCTTTTGGTGTGTATAAAAATGCCCATGCTGCAATGAAATTTATTACTATGGAAGTAATGCGTTCTAATCGTTATGGATGGTCGCAGGGGCCTGCCTGGGTACCTCCTGTTGCGAGTTTTTATGCTGAGGTAAGCGCTCTTGGCGGATCGAGTGAAGCATTGCCGTTTTTGCCGACATTAGGGGCTAATAATACAAGTAGTGTTCTTGTTTTACAGCAGGATGCTGCTACAGGGAGTGGTGCTGCTTTAGCTGTTCCTACCGCAGGCAATTATGCTGATGATGAATATACTATTATTGGTTTAGATCCTCTTGATCCTGAAACATTATACTGGGATAGAAATGTTGCTGGATTTGTATTTCCGCTTGGTGCTGTGCCTGCACAAAAAATAGCTGAAGGTATATCAAGTTTGATTTTTACTAAAGTAGCTTTTAATTGTTTAAATGTGCAGCTTACAGTACATGGGAAAATGCTCGATTCTTTAGGCGGATATTGTAACCAGATTAATCTGTCTTCTCTGGTTACATTGCGCTGTGCTCCTGCGGTAACTTGTGAGCCATGGGATACGGGTGATTGGTAAGATGAAGCGAAATATAGAGGTGTAAAACTAGTGCGTAAATATATGAATAACAAAGCTCAGGCTATGATCATCGCGTTTGTTTATGTTAGTATAATTTCTTTATACGGGATTTATATGATCAATTGCGCTGCTGATTTTAAATCGATTATTACCAGGGATATTACTCGTATGCAGGCTTATTACGCAGGTGAAGCCGGGCTTATGCGGAAAATGTCAGAATTATATGCTGGTACAGTTGGTGGTTTTACGATGGAGTATAACTCAGGGAGTACTGCTAATCCTGAAGATAAACGCGCATGGGATGTTACTGTGGCTTTTCCTGCAGGATCAGTAGTTGAAACATTTGTTGGAAGTGGTATTTTTATTTACATAATACGGGCGATTGTTCAGGAAACATAAGTAAAAGGAGCAAGGGATGAAGGTTTTTATGCAAAAATTGATTAATATTTTTAAGAAACTGAATAGAGAGTATTTATTTCTTTTTAGTATATTGGTGATAGCAGGGTTTTTTATTTACTCTACAACTTCTGTATCCCAGCCATTTTTTGAGCAGATTTTAACTACAACCTATCCCGCTCCTTTTGGCCAATATAACCAATTGACTGTACAGGAGATGCTTGATTATGATGATTTAAATTATTTGATTGACCCTAATGGAAAAACTAAACTTACAGATCTTAACTTAGTTGATGATGGAACAAATACACACGGCAATCTTACTGTTGACGGAATGATTTATGGAACAGGAGGCACTTATTTTATAAATTTGAACTATGCCCCCGGCGGTTCAGGCCCGGCGATTTATTGCCATAGTTTACAAACAGTTCAAAGAATTACTATGGGCGCGGCTACTCCTCCTACAGTTATAGGTGGTGTGCCGATAGGCGGAAAGCATGTTTATGATCTTGCTGAAGGAATGAATGTTTTAGATTGTGAAGCAGGTGATGTAGAATCTACTATC
>CAZLCT010000197.1:0-2096 GCA_964558015.1 uncultured bacterium
ATAAATTTCCGGATGAATTCAAAGAACACATTACAAATAAGAGATGTAAAGTGAACATTTGTCCGCTAAACGTAAAAAGGAAGGTTAGTTATGTCTGATTTAGTTACTCTTACCATTGATGGTAAAAAAGTTAAAGCACGGAAAGGCACAACTATTTTTGAATTGGCAAAAAAGGTAAATATCAATATTCCGCACTTGTGTTATCACGAATCTTTATCTATTTATGGCGCTTGCAGGCTTTGTGTAGTAGAGATAGAAGGGAGACCGCGTTTAGAGCCGTCCTGCGCCACTATAGTAGAGGAAGGTATGGTAATCCAGACAAATACTGCCCGCATAAGGCGGGCGCGTAAGATGAACGTAGAGCTGCTTTTAGCCAATCATCCTGAAGATTGTTTTACCTGCGACAGAAACCAAATCTGCGAATTGAGAAAACTTAGCTTCGATTTGGGCATAAGAGAATTGAGGTTTGAAAAAGGGAGAAAATATTCTTATTCAATAGATGACTCTTCTCCTTCTATTATAAGAGACCCCAATAAGTGTATTTTATGCAGCCGTTGTATCAGGGTGTGCAGCGAGATTCAATCAGTCAGCGTTATTGACTTTGTTAATAGAGGGGGGCGGACCCAAGTTTTGACTTTTTTAAATAAGGGATTAAATAATGTGGAATGTACTAACTGCGGCCAGTGCATCTTAGCCTGTCCGACAGGAGCTCTAAGAGAAAAGACAGTTATAGATGAGGTTTGGGAAGCAATTTCCAATCCAAAAAGGTTTGTTGTAGTCCAGACGGCACCGGCGGTAAGAGCGGCTATTGGAGAAGAATTTGGTATGCCCGCGGGAAGTTTGGTTACTGGTAAAATGGCTGCTGCTTTAAGAAGGTTAGGTTTTGATAAAGTATTTGATACTCAATTTGGCGCAGATTTAACCATTGTAGAAGAAGCGTATGAATTAGTGGAGAGGATAAAAACAAAAGGCTCACTTCCCATGATAACCTCATGCTCGCCGGGTTGGATAAAATATATTGAACATTTCTTTCCGGAATGTCTTGAATATTTATCCAGCTGTAAATCTCCACAGCAGATGTTGGGAACGATAGCCAAAACTTACTATGCTAAAAAGATAAGTTGTAAGCCAGAAGATATGTATGTGGTTTCTATTATGCCATGCACGGCAAAGAAATTTGAAGCCAGGCGTCCTGAAATGAAAGATTCAGGAATACAGGATGTAGATGCTGTTTTAACTACCAGGGAAGCAGCGCGAATGATTAAAGAAGCCGGAATAGACTTTATAAATTTAGCGGATGAGGAATTTGATGAACCTCTTGGTATATCAACAGGCGCGGCGGCTATTTTTGGTGCTACAGGCGGAGTAATGGAGGCGGCGCTTAGAACGGCCTATGAGGTGGTAACAGGAAAAACCTTAGAAAATATAGAATTTGATATTGTGCGCGGCATGGAAGGATTGAAGAAAGCGGCCATTACACTTGATGGTTTAGAATTAAAGCTTGCAGTAGCCCATGGTTTGTCTAATGCCAGAATTCTATTAGAAGAAATTCAAAAAGGTGAATCTCCTTATCATTTTATTGAGATAATGGCTTGTCCTGGCGGTTGCTTAGGAGGAGGTGGTCAACCCATGCCTGCCAATCTTGAGATAAGAAAGAAAAGAGCTGCGAGCATATATCGTGAGGATGAAGGCAAGCCTATAAGGAAATCACACGAGAACCCGGCTGTTATTACTCTCTATAAGGAATTCTTGGGTAAACCATTAGGAGAAAAATCACATCATCTTTTACATACGGCCTATACAAAGAGAGGTAGATATTAAATAAAGGATAGCGCAATTTAATCCTGCGGTAAGGAAAAGGGATTCTGAATCCAAGGGAAGCCAGGTTTTGAATTTGTAATCCCGACTTTACCCCGTTAGAGAATTTTCTCTAACGGGGTTTATCACAAGATAAGAGTATCGGGATTTTTTATATAACAAAAGGAAATCCCGCTTCGCAGAAGATGTTGGGAAAAACTCTTCAATCTTTTCCCAACGCTCAGCGGGATCAATTCGACTACAGGCTTTTCCACCGCCTTCGGCAGTGTAAAAGTCTA
>CAZLCT010000198.1:0-2064 GCA_964558015.1 uncultured bacterium
CAACGTAAGGATTATTGAGGGATTTGAGGCAAATACGACCTTAGGTTTTTGTTTAATAATGGTGCTAATCGTGGCCTTTATGCATTTAAAATATCGTTGGATAGAGTTACCAGAATAAAGAATCTCATATAGTTCAGCGCCGATTCCATTCGACATGGATTTATTTCTTATTTGTTTTTCCCACGTTATCCAAATATATCTTTGCATGTACTACCTTTTTAAAAAGAATAGATTATACCATATTGCATAATTTATAAGAGGCCACAAGATATCAGAATGGTCTTCGTTACCGTTATTGTGAGCAATGATAATTTTTTCTAATTTCGCTTGGTTAACATGCATGTCTGAACAAATATCCATCAACAATTCAAAATATTGACCTAATCCGCTGGGTTCTCTCATCCATTCTCCTACTGGTACTCCAAATCCTACTTTCTTTCGGTACACTATCTCTTTAGGCAAGTCTTGTGCTGCTGCGGCTTTAAATAAATATTTAGGTTGCATTTTTCTGATCTTTTTGCTGGCTGATATAGTCTTTGCCAAAGAGAGCATCTGGTTATCTAATATAGGAACCCTAGACTCGATAGAAGCTGCCATGCTCATTTTGTCTTGTCTTAGCAAGATTGAGTGAAGATATGTCTTCTGTTCAAAGAGAAGAAGGTTTTCCATTAAATCTAGTTCATTTTGCCACATATCACCAAGCATGTTCTCACGATAGGTGATTTCGATCTTGTCCTGGTCTAATAACCAGCAAATTTTTTCATGATTGGCAAATGCTGAATTCCATAGTACTAGCTGAGGATCACTCAATGTCAGACTGCCCACCAATTTACTTGCCTTCCTTCCAAATCCAGGCTGCCAAATACCTTGGAGAAAATTAGATGAAAAAGGATACAACTTTTGAAAGAGATGGCTTATTTTTGCAATGTAATATCGTGGATACCCTCCAAAAAGTTCATCTGCTCCTTCCCCTGTCAATAAAACTTTTACAAATTGGCGTGCATAGCGGCAGATTAAATAAAGCTGAACAGAGTTAGGATGACAAAGGGGTTCATCATAGAACCATATAGTCCTAGGAAGATATTTTGAAAATGTTTTAGAATCAATTTTTAAGTCGTAATAGTCCAAGTTAAAAGATTTTGCCACTAATTTTGCATAAGGAGATTCATCATAATCCTGCTCGGAAAAACCGACCGTAAAGGTTTTTATACCCGGCATTATCGAATTTGCTATAACACTTACCCAGCTTGAATCTATACCACCACTCAACAGAGTTCCGACAGGCACATCACTTACCATTTGTCGCTCAATAGAGGATCGCAAAACATCTTTTATCTCCTTTTTGAGATAGGAAATATTTTTATTATTTTTATTATTTTGATATTCGTCTGTTGATACTCTATTAGAGCAGTACCTCCACCTTGCAAGACCTTCTCTGTTGAGTTCAATACAAATGCCTGGCTCTATAGTATTAATGTTTGAAAAAAAAGTTCTATAATTAGAAAGAAATCGAAAGCAAAGATACTCGCCTAAAACACTCTTATCAGCCCCTATCTCCACTTCGCTCGCTGTTATTATTCCTTTAATTTCCGAAGAAAAAATAAATACATCTGAAGTCGCATAATAATAAAATGGTTTGATACCCATCCTATCCCTTGCAATAAACAATGTTTGCTTCTCTGAATCGTAGAGACATAAGGCAAACATTCCATTGAGACGATCAATAAATGACTTTCCGTATTCTTCATAAAGATGAACAATTACTTCACAATCGCTTTTCGTGCGGAAAATATGCCCTTTCGACAGAAGAATCTTCCTCAGTTCTATGAAGTTATAAATTTCACCATTTACCATAGCAATGATTTTCTTTGTTTCGTTAAAGAGAGGCTGATTTCCTGAATGAATGTCAATTATACTCAGTCTCCGGAATCCTAAAACAACTCTGCCATCTTTAAAGGATCCAGAACTATCTGGCCCTCGGTGAACAATTGATTTCATCATTTCAGGAAGATCGCTGGAATTATAAAGGGTTTTGCGAAAATAATATTTTCCTACTATACCACA
>CAZLCT010000199.1:0-1999 GCA_964558015.1 uncultured bacterium
AAAGTAAAAGGTATTTATTTTTATGAAAATACTAAGGAGTTAGTAGAGAAGATACTACCAGAAGTTCTTGGGCGTAAGTTAAAGAAAAAAGAGTCCCGGCGTATAGACAGGCGTATTGGTTTTTCACAATGGGAGACAAAAATACCTATATTATTCAAAATAGGGAGATTAATAAAATTTGCTGCCATCATTGGCATTGGGGTTATTTTATTCAGCGGTTTGTATAATGTATTATTAGGAACACAATTTTATACTGTTTTTGAGTGGTTCGGTAAATTTTTGCATAAGTGTAGATATGATTATTTTCTTATGAATGTGTTTGATCCTCTATATGTTTTAGTATCAAGTGTTGTGGCAGTTATTTATCTTTATTTTAAAAAGCTATACAGGCCTGATGCGGTGCCTGTCACTGCGGTTGATAGAAAACCTATAAATAAAAAACCATATTATGAGCGGTTAGTAGCGGCATTGCGGGTTAGTGAAACTGTGCAAGAGGATGAAACATCTATAGGAAAGTTACGCTATTTAGTTGATGATGATATAGTTGTTTCCAATGCTCAGATACAAACTCTTTACAGTGCGTTTAATATTGTACGCAAGAGATATTTTGGAATGTTTTTGGAATTTTATTCACGCGGAGGAAAAATCCGCATTTCAAAGGTTCCTGAGTCGAATAGTTTGAATGATAATGTTCTTGTCATTCCGTATACATTGCTTAATGAGGCTCAAGAAGCAGGAGAGGAAAGTCCGGAGTTTCGTGCGCTGGTTGAACGGGTAATTGCTTATGGTTTGTGGTATGAAAGCCCTGAGGCGCGTCAAATTTCCGATAAAGCAGTGGAGGTGTTGTATGAACATCTTGACGGTGAAATGGATAAATTAGGAAAAAAGAAGGCAGGGGAGGATGAACTATACTTGAAATCTCTAGAGGTTTTCAAGGCACATAGGAAAGATTCAGTAAAATATTTTATGGAAGAACTGTATTTTGTGTGGTTAGGTTTGATTGTCCCCCCGTCTGAGATGCGCGCACGCCTCATAAAAAGAGCCGAGCAGTTTAATATTGAGACTGAGGTTTCAGCACTTATGGAAGGAATAAGAGATGATAAGGAAGATTATCTAAAAGTAGCTTTTTATATAGCTGCACACGGGCTAATAAAAGAGACCCGTAAAATTGATCCTGATATTGCTGATTTATTCTCTGCGTGTACTGAGACTCATCTTGATAGTGTGTGGCGCTTGATGGCACAGCCTTTTTCTATCATGAATACATTTACCCAGTCTCAAGCGTGCGGTAATTATTTCTATAAAAATATATATAGAGTTATAGATACTGTTGTTTATAAAGAACAAGGTTTGGCAGATGAAGCACTGTCTAATGCTATGGATGAGTTGCAGACATATACACAATTAGGAGTGCGGATTAATATCTTTGCACATGAGACATTATTGAAAGACAGAAGATTTTCTATGATTCGTAACATAATACAGGCTGAAAGAGAGCGGGGCGTAGATATTCAATTCGTCGAGCAGCCTGAAGAAGCAGATATGATATTAGCGTTTGAAGATGAGAAAGACATCACAGGCAGTAACGTATTTAGTTTTTCCCGTGAACATAATAAATTTTTAACTGAAGTAATGTTTTTTGAATCACTCTTTGTTATGGTGGTAAGTGATGTTATAAGGAGAACCGGCACACCAAGGGTTGATTTTGAAAACTATGTTGATTTCTGGGTTGAGCGCAGTCGGGGTAAATTTATGCTGAATTCAGCATTTATTAATGAAATGAAGCAGGAAGTCGAAGTAATGGCACCAATGCGTAAACTGATACGTAAAGCTGCGTAGTACACGGATTCACACGGATTAAAGAAAACAGATTAACACGGATGGATGTAGGGGCGCACCCATGTGTGCGCCCGGAGATGAATGAACAACGTTTGTAGAGGAGGCACGTAATTATTTAGCCGATTGAGTAAAAAAGTTAATAAAATTGTATTTGTTGCCG
>CAZLCT010000200.1:0-1926 GCA_964558015.1 uncultured bacterium
ATGTGCCTCGCCTTCTAGTGTATTCAAAATATCTTTTGCATCCATAGAAAATATCCCATCAGCATATATATAGTCCCTTACCCGAGAAGGTGAAATTTTAATTTTAAAATCAATAGGTCGCAAAAATCCAACGTTTTTGAATAATCCGTCGAGAAAATAAATTGATTCCTCAAATATAGTGTTTCCACCATTATCTAATTTTGTATACTTTATCGTTGCATCTTTTACGACAACTTCTGAAATAACAAAATCGAAAAAAGAGTTCTTTTTGGATAACTTATGCTTATTTTTTTCTTTAATACTACTAACATCCTCTTCACGGGAGCGTTCCGCAGCCCGTATCGCTTGATCTAACATGAGCTCTTTTATATTAAATTTATTGTTTTTTTGCCTAACGGAAAGGGTCATGTTCTTAAAAACAAACTTTTGTATCTCGATACGTTTTGTAAAAAGGGGAACAATATTCAACTGCAATGCTATTGTTTCAATTTTTAAAAGGTCTTTAGCTTGAAAAAAAGGTTTATCCTGTATGCGGAAATTTTTTATATTCAAAGTTATAGTTGGAAAAAAATGAAGCTGGAGATAATCAAAATCGACAGCACGGCCAAGTTCATCTTTAATCTTTTCTTTAACAAAATGATCGATGTTTAGATGCTTCAATATGTAGGGAGAAAAATAGACAAAAGAGAACATCAGGAGGGCAGTTATGATAATTAAAAATAATAATAAACGTTTCATAATTAAGATATTCTAGCTACATAAATTAACACTAAATTATATAAATTAATATTCTATTTTACTATAGATTTCACTCTTATAAGAAAACAAATTTTCTCTTAATTTACTTATGGAAAGTTAATACGAAGGAGTACTTGAAAACTCACCGAGTGGTGAATATTTATAATCCTCAAGAAACTCAGCACATCCTCCTATTAAAAAGGTAAGAAACAAGCCGCATAAAACAATAAGGAGAAATTTATACATTAGGAAAACCTTATCTTTTAGTAAACTGAAAGCGTCTTCGCGCTCCCTTACGGCCGTATTTTTTTCGCTCGCGCATACGTGGGTCACGAGTAAGTAAACCTGCTTTTCGTAACAACGGTTTCCAGCTAACATCAAATGAAAGAAGAGCACGAGCAATTCCATGCCTTAAAGCCCCAGCTTGTCCACTCTCTCCGCCACCTTTGACAGTCGCTGTGATATCAAAACGATTAACAGATTTTGTTACTTCAAAAGGTTGTTGAATTATCATACGAAGATCGGCACGCCCGAAATAGTCTTCCATTTTTTTACCGTTGACTTCCAAATTTCCATTACCCTTTGTAAGCCACACCCTTGCTGAAGCTTCCTTTCTCCTGCCGGTCGCATAATATTTACTTTCAGACAATGATTTATCCTCCTATTTAGCTATAACTTAATCTCAACAGGCTTTTGAGACTGATGTCTATGGTTGGCATCAGCATAAATTTTAAGATGACATAACAAATTCCGTCCTAAATTATTATGAGGTAGCATTCTTTTAACGGCACGTCTAATAATCTCCTCCGGCTTTTTTTCCATAAGACGCTTAAAACTATATTCCTTTAAACCTCCAGGATATCCGGTATAATGACGGTATTTCTTTTGATCTGCCTTTTTTCCAGTAACCTTTATGTCTTTAGCATTGATAACTATAACAAAATCACCACAATCCTGATGTGGCGAATAGGTAACTTTGTGTTTACCCATAAGAAGCATTGCAATTTTCGATGCCAAACGCCCTAAAATTTTGTCCTTAGCATCAATAAAAAGCCACTTTTTCTCAACTTCCTTTTCTTTGGATATATATGTTTTCATTATAAACAGAAACCTTTCTCTAGACTTACTTTATTTCAAGCATAAAGGCTTTTATCGCTTATGCTTAAAAGAGATGGATTGTAACAAAAA
>CAZLCT010000201.1:0-1863 GCA_964558015.1 uncultured bacterium
GCCAGATTTCCTTCCCTGTCATACCAGGTAATATCCGGTATTGCATTAAAATTTGAATCTTTTCCCAGATAAAACTCCGGCCTGTGAAAAGCAGGATGTCTTTTTCTAAAATTTATCAGCTTTTTTAAAAATGTAAAATTTTCGATGTTTTCTTTTTGAAAATTCCAGTCATACCATGAAATTTCATTATTTTGACAATACGCATTGTTATTTCCACCCTGGGTTCTTAAAAACTCATCTCCGCCAAGTATCATGGGTGTCCCAAGAGACAGCATAAGAGTCGCCATTAGATTTTTTGCCTGTCTGCGACGAATGGCTAAAATTTGGGGATCGTGACTTACCCCCTCCTCTCCATAGTTATAACTTAAATTGTTATCCCCCCCATCCCTGTTATCTTCACCATTGGCTTCATTATGCTTTACATTATAACTAAGCAGATCATAAAGGGTAAAACCATCATGGGAAGTTAAAAAATTTATTGAATGAAACGGTTTCCTACCATCCTTCATATATAAATCGGAACTACCTGTCAGTCTGGTAGCCAGAACCTCAACAAAGCCTTTATCTCCACGCCAAAATTTTCTTACATCATCACGAAACTTATCATTCCATTCAGCCCATCGGCCGCCAGGGAACGAACCAACCTGATAGGCCCCTCCGGCATCCCATGCTTCTGCAATTATCTTTGTATCTCTTAAAACAGGGTCTTCTGCAATACCTTCAAGCATTGGAGGATTTTCCATTAGATTCCCATCCTGATCCCTACCAAGAATCGATCCAAGATCAAAACGAAACCCATCTACATGCATCTCAATTACCCAATAATGAAGGCAGCTTCTAATAAGTGAACGAACAATAGGATGATTACAATTAAGAGTATTACCACATCCGGAATAATTTTTATAGAATCTTTTATCTTCTGATAAAATATAATACAAATTATTATCCAATCCACGAAATGATAAGGTTGGGCCCAGCTCACTTCCCTCGCCAGTATGGTTAAAAACAACATCAAGAATTACTTCAATTCCGGCTTTGTGGAGTTCTCTTACCATCTCTTTAAATTCTTTTACCTGATTCCCATTATCACCGGAACTGGAATAACGGCCTTTTGGTGCAAAAAATGAGATGGGATCATAGCCCCAGTAATTTTCAAGCAACTCATCGGTCAGAGGATTAATTCTATTAACACCATAAAGATCAAATTCAAATATAGGCAAAAGTTCAAGGCTTGTTATACCAAGTTCTTTTAAATAGGGAATTTTTTCAATGACGCCCTTAAAGGTCCCGGGATATTTTACTTTTGAAGATTTATGTCTTGTAAGTCCGCAAACATGCATTTCATAAATAATACTGAACCTGAGGGGGAAATTAAGAGGCCGGTCTCCCTGCCAGTCAAAATCATCAGAAATAACTATAGATTTTGGCATATTAACAGTATCATCATATTCACTAAAAGAAAGATCTTTCTCCGGTGAATCCCAATCATACCCCCTGGATTTACTTAAATCCCAAATAAAAGAGCCTGTCAACGCTTTTGCATAGGGATCCAACAAAACTTTATATCTGTTAAACCTGTGACCTTTTTCTGGTTTATATGGCCCGTCTACTCTGTAAAGATAAAAAACACCTTCTTTAATACCTTCAATCCGGATATGCCAGACATCTCCTGTTTTATTTTGAACAGGGTCTAAAACCAATTCTGCAAAAGGAGTATTATCTCCAGCTTTTTTAAAAAGAAGAAGTGTAACCGATGTAGCATTACGGCTGAATATAGCAAAATTTACACCAGTATTAAGAACTGTTGCACCAAAGGGTAAAGGTTCACCGGAAAAAATTGTATATTTATTTTGATTTTCTATT
>CAZLCT010000202.1:0-1851 GCA_964558015.1 uncultured bacterium
ATCAAATATCATAAAACAGTTATGTGACTTCCTGCAAATTAAGTTCGTTGGAAGTTGAGTCGATGGTTAAGTAAACAACTTTATATAGAAGATATTAGCTAAACCGGCATGGCCGGATCCAAAATATCCTGGCCACCCACGGATATGAAAATACAGAGTGGTTTTTCAAGATGGTTTTGTGTGTTTTCATGGTAAACATTATAACGACTCTAATCAGCCGTGCGGTTTTTTGCGTCGGCTGAAAGTGCCTGGTTGGGTACTCTTATAGTGTCAAGTACAGTTTATCAATAATATTACCAATCGGTTTTGGAGCGTTTCTCGGAATTTCATGAAAAAATTCTGATGGATTGTCATATTGCCGAAATTCTTGCAGGTTTTTGCCTGTATATTGCAGATGATCTATGATGTTTAGCCTAATCCGTTTCATTAAGGTTAGGAAATCACTTGGATTCTTGAAATCCCGTTTTAGAAGACTCACACTTCCGTTGTCATAAGCTGTGAAATTATCAAAGCAAAGAAGAGATAACCACTTTGCACGGTAAAGTGTGTCGGAATTAGGTCGGAAACCACGGGCAATGTCTTCATACGGAGGTTCAATCCAATTACTGCAAAGCAAGTGTGTTTTCATCGAAGTGGCTGAGATTTCCTTCCAACGCTTACGAATTTCGTTGGTTGCCTCAACTGCGCGATAACCACGACCGGAGAGTCTCCCTTGCCTTACCGCATTTCGAGCCTTCGAATCTACATAACACTCTAAAAAATGGTGGTAACATAAGTCAAAATCGACGTCTGTTTTTCGAACTAAGTGCTTTTCACATCCGTATTTTTTACACTCACAATCATTCCCACATGGACAGGCGATCCATTCGTACAACTCAGAAATTGCTTTATAAATCTTTACCGGGTACTGGTTTCTATTTAGCTTTGCCCAGTAATTTGAACGTCGTAGAAATTCTGGTAATGTATCAGCGGAGAAATAGCTTATTAATGACATGATATATTTCTAAACATCATATAGCGAATCTGTTTTTCAATTGAGCCAAAATTATTCGCACCCAACGACTAATCTCAGTAGCGAGCAACCGCCGCAGGCGGGTTGCAAGTCCACTGCAGCGGCTTATTAGCCTTTATCAAATATTGTTTACTTTTATTATATCCTTAACTTTATCAAAATCTTTATCCATTGTGATAAGTATGAAATTATTATCTTGGGCTATTGTAAACTGATAGGCATCATCAAAGTCTAGACCATATTTTTTCTTTATCGCTGAAAGTTCATTATATGAATTCCGTAATAAGGTGACTATTTTTGTCTTGAATATAATATCCTTTACAAATGCTTGAAATATATCTTCTTTTCCATGTCTGAATAATATCACACCTATTGAATGTAAAGAAAAATCTGATACATATATATGATGACTGTAGGTTTTTAATATCTCTTTACATTGTTGGGCCTTATCTTGAGATAATAAAATTTCCAAAAAAATGTTTGTATCAACCAGATACATAATTATCTCCACGCCTGTGAGAGATGTTGTAGTTTAACTGAATCATATTTTTCTTTATAATCAGCCATTCCTCCTTCCCAATCAAAGATAAATTCTTTATTTTCTTCTTTTTCGGCACTATTACGACTCTTAAACATTAAAAAATCTATGAAGTCTAAAACTTCTTTCTTTAAATTATCTGGTAATTCATTTAGCTTTTTTTCTATTAATTGATCTTGCATAATCATAACAACTCTTCTTTTTTCGATATAGATAGCACAGCATATGGAGAGTTTTTACGATGCTATCACTATTTATGCTTTGAAAATATAATTGCCTTAACCCTTTTTTGATGATTGCT
>CAZLCT010000203.1:0-1824 GCA_964558015.1 uncultured bacterium
AAGATATCTATGATAAGTATGGTAGAGACGACGATCTTAAAGCATATTTGAAAGAATTAATCGAAAAAGAGATGGAGAAAGCCTCTTTGCGTAAATCAGCTTTTGAGTTAACATGGCTCTTATTTTTCTCGCGGTACATAGGCTTAGGCATAACAGGTATAAAGAATTTAATTTGTGAAGATATGAAAGAAAATTCTTTTTTGAAATCGGTTATAAATAGTAGACAAAACCTATTTAATGATTCCGGAGTTAATTTATTTAGAAAACCAAGGGAATGCAGAGATATTAAGTTGGCAGAACGACTGGATATATTTAATAAGAACAGGGATGACAAGAATTAAATAGAATGAGAATCATCCGCATAACCCAAAAACTACAAAAGGAACTCGGCATTAAAGCTGCTGATATTGCTCCAGATAAGATGCCGGTTGGTGCTTTTCAGGAATGGTATGCTCATGTTTTTATACTTGACCGGAAAAAGCAGGTGATATTTGTAGAAGCACAAACTTTGTTTTCGTTTTGCGTGCCGAATCTTTCCCGGAAAGATATCAGGGAAGGGTTTTCGGAGATATTTGAGAAGGGATTAGGCAAGGCACTTTATGTTGAGGGTGTAAGCGGTGAAGCTGTATCAAAATTACTGGAAGCATGCCGTGGTGAGATAGTTTTCGGCAAAACTGAAAATTGCAGGACGATTGGTGCTATGAATGAACTAGTAAAACAGCATAAATATTCGTTTTATTATCAAGATAGACCAGTGGATATTCAGGATAGATGTAACAGGTATATACCTATGCGAGGATTTCCGAACCCAAAGGACTCTAAAGATTACAGGTTTCCGATTGATGTATTTGCGAAGATGCTTAAAGAACAGTATGGTTTTGATTTTAAACCGCATAAAGAAAATGCGATAAGAAGGATATTTTCTGAAGGTTCTTTAAATGTTTGAAGATGGCTGTTATTATGTCGAGCGAAGAGAAAAGAATAAGTTACAATTGGGATAATTTAATCCGTGAAATTAAACGAATTCAGAGAGACTATGCTCGTAAGAGCAAAACAAAGCATGTTAGCGCACCGCTTGTAATAAAAAAGAAAGAATATGCTGAGAATTATAAGATTATCGAACGAGGGCTTATGCGATGGGAATGTATTCGGCGTAATAAGCGTTTTATAGCTTTATACGAAAAAGACCACGAAATGTTGAATCTTGGCAATAAAATTCAGCTTGCTCCCAATGTATCAAGAGATTTTATTATTGGATTAAAAAGGGATGGATAAAACCTAAAAGGTATTACAGAAATTATCCGGTGTTTATAGAAGAGGACATTGAAAAAATAAAAATTTGGAGGAGTAAGTTAAAATGAGGAGGATGTTATGAGAATAGGTATTATTATTGCTACTAATGATGCTGAGACATGTTGGAATGCGTTGCGTTATGGTAATTTTGCTATTAATCAAGGAGATAAAGTAAAAGTCTTTTTTATGGGGAAAGGCGTTGAATATCAAAAAGTTAGCACTGATAAATTCAACACTATTGATGAAGTAGAAAAATTAATGCAGAATGGTGGTAAAATTTACGCTTGTGGAACGTGCATTAAATCAAGAGAACAAGAGAGTTCTGATATTTGTCCTATTTCAACAATGAAAGATATGTATGATATTATTAGGGAATCCGACAAAGTTGTAACTTTTTAATTATATCATGAAAAACTCAATTTATACCCGCGTATCAACCGAAGACCAGCAAAAGAGGGATATTCCCTCGAAGTACAAAGGGAATATCTTGAATCCTTTGCCAAACGTGAGGGTTATGAAATTTACAAAGTC
>CAZLCT010000204.1:0-1711 GCA_964558015.1 uncultured bacterium
TTTCACAGACAATACATTTAGGAAGAATTGGACATGGCGTTGGGTGTTTGACTACGCAATTTATCATACGCATGTACGGAGGAAAAGCATTTTTAGTTCAAAGTGATAATCATGGAGCGGTATTTACTATTGAATTACCCAGACACATGGGCGACACAGGGGGGGCTATGTAATGACAAAAAACAAGAAAAGAAAAGTGATTCTTATAGACGATGATGCTGAATATAGGTTGACTCTACGCGAAGCACTTGAAGACGCCGGATATGTTGTTGACGAAGCCTCGCTGGCGAAGGAAGCTATTGAGAAAACAGGAATCAAGAAACATGGATTTGATGTTGCCTTAGTTGATGTAAGACTCCATAGTGACGATGATCCTCACGATCACAGTGGTCTAAAGCTGTTACGTGATTTACCGAATGATTTGCCCACAATTATCTTGACTGCCCACGAGGATGCTCGAGTAGTACGCGCTGCTTATCGCCCTGCACCCGGACAGTCAAATCCTCAAGATTATATGTTTAAGGGCGATGGAATTGAAGCAGTTCTACTTTGTGTTGCCAATGTTATATCCCATTCATCAACTATTTCAAAACCATGGTACAAAGAACCGGCTTTTATATATCTTGCGATTTTTACAATATTAATTTTTGCTGGAGGTGGTTTTTATATAGAACATGTCAGTAATGGTGGACAAATTCTTGAAATTGTTCTTGTGGGAATGGCAGTAGATATTTTTGCAGGGATTGCTTTAAAATTCTTAAACATTGGTCAATAGAACCTAAAGGAGTATATGATGACTCAAAAAAGAATCTTAATTGTTGAAGATGATGATGATTTTCGTAAGACGCTTTGTGAACGTTTGAAATTGGTGGGCTATTCTATTTCAGAAGCACGCATTATTGCGCAGGCGGAGACTCTTTCTGAAAATAATTTTTTTGACGCAGCTGTTGTTGATGTTCGTATGAAAGATGAAAGTGATGAATTTGATTGGAGCGGTTTGGTGTTAGCACGAACCCTCGGAGGCTTGGATATTCCTGTAATCATCCTCTCTTCTTATGATCGAAAGGAGGATATCGAGAGAGCTTATACCGTAGCACCTGGTGTAAAAGCTCCCTATGCTTTTATATCAAAACTTGATGCAAATTATTTCGAAAAACTCTTGATAAAATTAAGTGAACTTTCCAATAATCCTAAAGGAAAAAATCACTGGCTGAAAAAAAACTGGACGAAAATCGCAGACACAATTCTCGTTATCATTAGAAAATTGTTTGGAAAAACACCTTAACTTTAAATGCTTTCTTCCGCCTCCTCCAAATCCCTCTCCCCCGGCGTGATATAAATCCGAGTCGTATTCAAGTCGCTATGCCCTAAAAGCGTAGCGACTTTTTCTATGCTTACATCCTGATTGATCAAGGACTTGGCGAAGGTGTGCCGCAGAATATGCGGGGTCTAAACCGGCGGCTTGCGCCGAAGGTCTTACAGCGCGTTGGACAGCGCACGCCGTCACCGTCTTTCCGCGCTGCCCGATGAAGAACGTATCCGTATTAGCCGGGGGACGATGTAAAATTCACTGATTCAGCATTCGCCGCGCTTCGTTATTCAAAGGCACGATGCGTTGTTTTCCACTTTTCTCTGCTCGGACGATAACTTTTCCTTTTTGCGCGCTCATCTTATAACGCTTGATTTCCATTTTCTTCTGAGATATAGTAAA
>CAZLCT010000205.1:0-1670 GCA_964558015.1 uncultured bacterium
AAAGTTCATAACCTCAAGAATATTGATATCACTATTCCTTATAGAAAACTTGTTGTTATAAGCGGAATAAGTGGTTCAGGGAAATCTTCTTTAGCCATGGATACTTTATATGCTGAAGGACAGCGCCGTTTTATTGAGTCACTTTCAGCTTATGCACGACAATTTATGGAGAGGATAGAAAGACCTCGTTTGGATTATGTTACCGGTATGCTTCCGGCAATAGCAATTGAATCAAAAAATAGTATAACTAATGCTCGTTCGACAGTAGGAACACAAACAGAGATTAATGATTATTTGCGGGTTCTGTATGCACGCATCGGTAAAACATATTGTTATTCCTGTGGTAAAATTGTTCGAAAAGATAGTTCGCATGATGTAGCTCACACGATATTAAAATTTCAGGATAATATTAATTTTCTTATTACCTTTAAAGTAAATTTTAGCAAAGAAAGTAAAAAGTATTTTAAAGATTATATCCGCGAATTAATTAAACAGGGATTTACTAAAGTATATTTGAACAACAAGGTCATGGATCTTAATGATAATGATATAGAAGGAAAGTTGAGTCCTCAGCATTATATCGAGGTTATTGTTGATCGATTGATAGTAAAAGATAAGATTAAAAAAAGATTAGTCGATTCCTTAGAGATTGCATACCACCATGGCAAAGGGCAGTTAAATGTCATATTGTTTTATGAATCAAAAAAGCAAAATAGACTATCGTTTTCAGATATCTTTCACTGTTCTAATTGTGATATTTCGTATAAGGAGCCTAACCCTAATATTTTTTCATTTAATAGTCCTTTGGGGGCATGCCCAACTTGCCAGGGATTTGGTCGTATAATTACAATTGATAGACATCTTGTTATTCCCGATGAATATAAATCTTTAGCGGAAGGAGCTGTTGTTCCATGGTCTACGAAAGCGACGGTGTGGGAATTTGAGCAACTGAAAGCATTTTGTAGAAAAAAGAAGATTTCTATAACAAAACCATTTAAAAATTTGAGAGATGAGGAGAAAAAATTAATTTTTGAAGGAGATAAAGGATTTTTTGGGATAAATGGATTTTTTAAATATTTAGAAAAAAGGGCGTATAAAATGCATGTTCGTGTATTTTTAAGCAGATATCGTACATATGTTCAATGTCCCGATTGTAAAGGAAGCCGATTGAAAAAAGAGGCGCTTCTTGTAAAGATAAATGCGAAAAATATATACGATCTTACAAGTATGACAATCGGTCAACTTTGGATTTTTTTTAATAGTCTTTCATTAAGTTCTTATGAGGAGAAGATTTCAGGCACAGTGTTAAGTGATATACGCAAACGTCTTAGATTCCTAAAAGAGGTCGGGCTTAGTTACCTAACTCTTGATAGGCTTTCTCGTACCCTATCAGGCGGAGAGTCACAACGTATTAACCTGGCTTCTGCCTTGGGTTCAAGCTTGGTGGATACTTTATACGTTCTAGATGAACCGAGCGTTGGACTTCATCCTCGTGATAATGGAATGCTTATTGAAATATTAAAGCAACTTAAAAAAGGAGGGAATACGGTTGTTGTAATTGAGCATGATAAAGAGATGATTTCAAAGGCTGATATGGTAATTGATCTTGGTCCATTGGCAGGAGAGAAGGGTGGAAACGTAATTTATCGGGGTGGTATCAGGGGTTTAAA
>CAZLCT010000206.1:0-1660 GCA_964558015.1 uncultured bacterium
CTTTGGGCTCAATTGCAGATTTTATATGGATTCCATAGGGCTTGAGACGATAAGCACCTGATGAAGCGGTTAAACCCAATCCTTCACCACCTCTCGCCTGCGACCTGAGCCACTGTTTGGCCCGATCAAGGTTACGCGTAACAACAATGGGGTAATCATTTTGCAACTGCAGAAAAAGGGACTTTGCTTCCCGTTCGTTTGAATCTAAAATTGCCTTTACAAAAGATGCCAGCTTTTCAGATCTATACGATCTCACAGAAACAGATAAGTGCAGCTCATTTTTAACCGTTAACTGCTTGTCAGTTAATGATGAATATATATTTTCTCCATTTGTATATTCTTGATCTGTGAGCTTATTTGATACATAAACATCCCAATGAGGGTAATTTTTTTGAATAGCGGCAAACCATTCAGGCAGTCCGGCTTCTCCAGTATTAATTTCTTGACCACCTCCGATTAAGCAAATAATAATCGCCCAGTCTTTGTGTCGGTCTAAAACGCTGATTAAAAATTCTGGTTCTGACATGGCAAAGTCTGATATCCCTTTTTTTCTTGCCATAAATGAGCTTGTTTGCTTTAACGTCCATGCTCGTTGAGCTTCATCAAAAACGGCTACTCTTTCCACCGGTGGTAAATTATTTTGCAATGCATCATCACGAAAGTGATGAATATTCTGAATAAAAGCCTTTGTTTTTATTAATGCTTGATTTTTGGTTAGTTGCTGATCTGTTCCTTTTTTTTCTAATACTTCATTTCGTGCCAAAGCTTCTTGTAGTACATCAACTAAAGGCCCATTTCCAGATAAGAATACAGCGTGTTCTCCCTCATCAACATTGTGTCGCTCATTTGCAATATTAAGCCCAGCAAGTGTTTTCCCGGCACCAGGAACACCGGTGACAAAACAAATAGATTTTCTATGTTTTACTTTAGAGGAATCAATAATTTCTGAAATTGTTTCAGAAGTTGCACCAAGATTTATAGCACCAGAATCTGACCTAGATATTTCTTTTACGCTATGTCCTTTATATAGTGCTTGAGCTGCCTCAATAATTGTTGGAGTCGGTTTATAAATAGAGTTAAACCATGTGTCAGGATTCACTATTTTAGTACATTTATATTCAATAGAAATCTTCTCAATGATAGATGCGATGTTACTTTTATTTGTTTTTACAGGAAAGAACACACCATCAGGGTACTGTTTAATATTTAACTCACAGGCTAATGCCTCTGTTGCAACAACTAAGGGAATTATCTCTAAGTAATGGCTTTGCTCATGGAAATTTTTTAAATCTATTGAATAGTCTAACGCTTGTTCAGCTGCAAAATTTGAATATTCACGCGCACCCACTTTAAACTCCAAAACAAATACTTTTCCTTTGTACAATATAACTACATCAACCCTTTTCCCCATTCGGGGTATCGCATATTCAAATGCTATTTGAGAATTAGGTATTTTTTTAAGCTCTTTCTTGAGGATTTCAATTTGCACTATCCAAGCGTTCTTTTGTAATTCCTCCAATGCAAATTGATGATGTCGACTTAGCTCACCAAGAATTAAATCAGAATCATCTTTTAAAAATTTCTCGGTTGGTGCTGAATAATATGCTCGGTTCATCTTCTTCCTTCAGATTTATTACACATAACAGTTATTACAGTTCAG
>CAZLCT010000207.1:0-1613 GCA_964558015.1 uncultured bacterium
ATCGTCAAACTCTTTGTCTAATTTTACCAGCATAACTATGGAATCATTAATAACTACACCGGCAAGCCCCAGGGCACCTATGGCTGCGTAAAAACCAAATAATACTTTACCGTGCAGCCAAAAGGCTAAAATAATTCCCACTATGCCGAACGGGATAGCAAGCATAATAATAAGAGGCTTGATAAACGATTTAAAAAGAATAGCTAATACGCAGTAAATAAGAAGCACTGCCAGTATTATTGCATTCACTAAATCCGCTCTTGATTCCCTAGTATCCAATACTTCTCCCCCGAAATTCAATGTGGTTGTGGGCCAGTGTGCAAGTATATCGGGAAAAACTGTTTCCTCAAGAGTTTCAGCCATCTCAAGCGGAGTAATTCCGCTTTTTTTATTTATATCTGCATACAGGATTGTTGTGCGCTTTAAGTCCCGGCGGAAAATATTGTTCGGAGACTCGACATACTCCACGGTAACCACATCACGCAAAGGCACTAAATAATTACCTCTGTTCTCAACCGGAATATCAAGTACGTGTTCAATATCATCTTTGGCCTCATCAATAGTGGTAAACCTCACTTGAATATCCTCATCCCCTTTTTTGAAATCATAAAGTATAGTGCCCTCAAGCGCAGCCCTGAGGGTCGATGCAATATCATTCGGGTCAATCGAAAGCCGTTTAGTACGTTCCTGATTAATAAGTACTCGGTATTCCGATATGTTAAGGCCTTCATCAATTTCCACATTTTCTAAGGCAGTATTCTTCTGCAAACGATTCTTAAGCTCTTCTACAATTTCACGTCTTAGGTCATCATCATTCTGCTGTACAAAAATCTCAAGTGCACTGCCCGAGGACTGGCCCCACCGGCTCTTTTGAAAAGTCAGCTTCTCAAATCCTTTGAGTGAGGAGGCCTTTTTATTCCATTCTTTAACCAAAGCATCGGCCGATTTACGGCGTTTTTCTTTGGGTACTATTTCAATGATCATTCTGAATTTATTCTCTTCTATAGCACCGCCGCGTCTTCCTCTTGCAATGTCAGTTCGTATGCCTACAGCTTCTTTACCCAAATAGGGCATAATCATTTCCTCAATCTTTTGTGTCAAAGCTGCAGTTTCAAAACGTTTGGTGCCCGGAGGCGCCTCACCCGAGACAGAAATCTCACGTGTCTCTTCATGAGGAAACATAACAAATTTAAAAGAACTATAAGCAATAAACAACGAAAAGATAAGGAGCACGACGAACCCTGTAAGAATAATCCCTTTAAATGGCAATATTTTCTTTAAAAATCGGCCGTAAGAATTTTCTACCCTCTCAAACCAATGTTTCTTAAGCTGAGTAGCTTTATGCATGTGAAAACGGGAAAATAACCTCTCAAGCCACGAAATACGTAAATCCATGTGGCCAGGCAGTACCAGGAGTGATTCAAATAAACTCGCGCCTAACATTATAAAAATGATCGGTGGAATAAATTCGTTGAATTTTCCAAACCGGCCCGTAAAAAAGAAAAGCGGCACAAATGCGATGCACGTGGTAATGATACTTGCTACAATGGGAAGGAACACATATGCAGCCCCTTGGATCACGGCCTTGGTATGCTCCACCCCCTGCTGAATCA
>CAZLCT010000208.1:0-1520 GCA_964558015.1 uncultured bacterium
CGGTTGAGATAAGAAGGCTGATGGCAAGGCAGTTCGGAGCAACAGAAGAAATAGAGGAAGGCGAGAAGGAAAGCAGGTTAGACGAAATCAAGGAGGAAATAAAGTCAATGAGGGAAAAACTAAAAGAAATCAAAAAATCAGCAGTTAAGAAATTACTCAAAAAAATCAAAAAGAGAAAAGTCAAGAAGAAAAGGGAAGAGAAGCCATACACAAGAGAAGCGAGGGCAAGGAAAAGGGCTTGGTTGAGGGCGAGAGGCAGGTAAAGGAAAAAAGGTTATAAAAGGAGAATTCGCTTTTTTGAATTATGAAAGTATTGGTTATTGATAGCGTGCCTGAAGAAGAACCTGTTATTATAAAATATAAAGAAAATGGTATAGATTATTTAGCAGTAATGCCTTTTAAAGAACTATGGGATAAGTTTGAAGGAGATGTTAAAATTACAGAAAAAGGAGAAGAAATCAAAAAGCCTAAAAAAGAAATAAAAGTATTTGTAGGTAGAAGTCATAATAAGAATGCTGTTTTTTCAAAAGTAAAATATATTATTAGACATAGATATAAAGGCAAAATAATTCGAGTAAGAACTATAGGAGGTGTAGTAGATGTGACGCCTAATCATTCTCTTATAGACTATAAAGGCAGGGTTATTTGTGCAAAAGATGTTAAAATAGGTGATAAATTAGCCGTTCCAAGACTCCAAAAATTGTCCCCTTCGAATAAAGGATTTATTTGGAATAAGGAAGTTGCTTGGTTATTCGGAATTTTTGTTGCCGAAGGCTCTTTGTTTTATCAAAAAAAGAACAGGTCTTATAGAATTTCTATTAGCAATTCTAATAAAAAAGTCATTGAAAAAATAGCAAAAATATTTAAGAATTTTTTTAATACAAATGTTCGAATTATAAAAGGAGATAATGCTTATATGGTTAATGTTGAAAATAAGATTTTATGGAGTTTATTTAGAAGGCTGTTTTATTGGGGTAATAGTTTCGATTGTATACATAAAAAAATTCCTGATTTGATATTTATAGCACCTGACGAAATTAAACAGGCATTTATTGAAGGTTATTTGGAAGGAGACGGTTCCGTAAATAATTTAGGAGCAATTTCTTTTGAGAGCAAATCAAAAACTCTTGCTCAAGGAATGCTTGTATTAATGGTTACAACAAAAAAATATCAGAAAAAAAGTTATGCTATATATTCCAGAGAAGAAAAAAACTCCTTTTTAATAAGGTTTAATGCAACTGATAAAAAATTAAGGAATAGGAATGTTATTACTAAAATTGTAGAATATGATTATGATGGATATGTTTATGATGTTTCAACGGAAGATGAAACTTTTGTAGCAGGAGTAGGAAGTATAAGAGTCCATAATACGAATTTAGCGTTAGAACACGCAAGAAGAATCGGAAAGGACACCACCTGCTACTACGCCATAATCTGTGGAAACCCTTACCCGACTTTGGAGGAGACGATAGGAGGACACGGATTTGAGGAAATTATAAAGGTGGACGATTGGGGAGATG
>CAZLCT010000209.1:0-1507 GCA_964558015.1 uncultured bacterium
AAAATATCTGTTCTGCCCTGCGACGCTCCGCACAGGAGAAGTATGGGTACAAACTCACCCACAGCTCTAGTCCAGGTCATTATGGCTCCGCTGATTATTCCCGGTTTTATCAATGGAAGAGTAACCTTATAAAATGCCTGCACCTTATTGCAGCCAAGGGTGCGAGCCGCGTCTTCATATCTGGGGTCTACAGCATCATAGGACTCCCTCAATGCATATAAGGCAAAGGAGGCGGAAATGGCAAATTGGGCCAGCACAATTCCGGGTACGGAAAAAACAAATTTTATTATATGGTCTTGAATAAAATGCCCCGGCGCGGTGCTGAAAAAAACCAGAAGACACATACCTATAATCAGGGGGGGAAGTGTGATCGGCAAATCGATGATTACGTCAATTATGCCTTTACCGATAAAATTATATCTGGATAAAACATACCCAGCCGGAATCGCCATCAGGATAGCTATTATTGTTGTGAGAACAGAGGTCCACAAACTCAATTTTATGGAAAAAAGCGTCGCGGGTGAAATAATACCCTTCATAATAAGCTTTGGGCTGGTATAGAACACGACAGACCCTATTATAACAACTATAAAAAGAATATACAAACCCAGAACAGCCATTGATATACCATTGAAGATTCTTTCACTTTTCGCTGTTTTAGCTTTCGCCATTGCTATGACCTCCCACAAGACTTGTTTGAAAGGATTTTATTGGAAACATTTGACCGAACATCTGACAGGCCTGAATTATAAATGGAATCAACCTCTTTGGTTACCGTAACCACATTAAGATTAAGCTCTATTCCCTGTCTATAGGAAGGTAAATCACATTTCCTTCTTTATCCCAGTTCTTTTTCCGCAATATTTTTCCATTTTTATATTCCGCCCGGCAAAATATTTGTCCATTTTCATGGTAGGCCTTTCTTACTCCATGGGTCTTGTTGTTTTTATAAGTAGCTTCAAAATGCAGATTGCCGTTTTTGTACCACATTCTGGCCCAGCCATTGACCTTGCCTTTCTTATAATTTACCTCAGTTTGTTTATTTCCGTTATCGAAATAAGTTATCTCCTTTATTTTTTTCCTTTTTCCAAAAACAGATTTTTTATATACCCAAACCTCTTTATCCAAACCGTTCTCATATTTTGTTTTAACAACCCTTATTTCTTCATGTTTAAAACTGTGCATCCCCCATAATATCGTAGCACTTGTTAAAATAATCCCTATAATGACGAGAAATTTGGCCATTCTTTTCTTTTTTTTAAATCCTGTCTCCAAATTTTATCTCCAAAAAATTAAAGGGCCTATACTTGATGATTAAAATGCTGATCTATCGTAAAAAAGGCTGGAAAAGACCATTATACATTTATCATGTAAATCTATTCAAAGGACAACCAAACTCACCCCATTTTTCAGTAGCATACGTTTATATTTTCGTCAAGAGCAGCTTTTGCATCTGGATATTCGACATAAGATCGGCGTGAATTAAACGGTGGCCTAAAGCTGACAA